>DQVY01000289.1 GCA_015661535.1 Sulfurovum sp.
CTAACTATTAATAATACTTTTTTCATCTATTTTGCTCCTGCTACGATCAATGCATTCGGTAAAGTAAAATACCCTGTTCTAATTTGCTTTTGAAGAGCATCAAAAAGTGTATGTATCTGCGTTCTGCTCAAGTCATCCGTGGCAAGTACATAGGTATATCCAGTATCATTTTTCTTTACATACCCTACCTGATCATCTGGTGTCATAAAAAACATCATGGCTGTTCCTATCTTCGCTACTTTAGCAAGTTTCTCCTCTTCTCCAACCTTTATCTGCTGCTTGAAGACTCCTATCTCTTTAGTCATACGAAGTGCATCATCATACGATGCCCACACAAGAGATAAAGCTTTCTCTTGCGTGATATTCCCTGCTTTTAGATCAGCTTTGATCTTCTCCAGATCTGCTATTCTCTCTTCCGTCTTAAAAGGTATACCTGATCTCACAATAGACGTAAGATTCTCAAGTGCAGCGATCAACATTGGACTTAAGTCTTTTGTGCTTGCACCTTTTTTTGCTATCTGCGCTTGAAGCTTTGCAGATTCTGCAGCAGCAAGCTTTAATGCCGTCTCTTTTCTGTTAATTTGTGCTTCATTATCTGCTACTTGCATCGCATATGATTTCATTTGTGCTTTATAGTTGTCTTTATTCTCATCTATTTTAGAATAGAGTCCTTCTACATCTGCTCGAAGTTTCATAAGTGACTTGACCATTACTTCATTACTCTCTGCATACACAGTAGAACTAGTGATCGCGATAAGTGTTGATGCAAAGACCAACTGTTTGAAATTGCCCATTTTTCTTCCTTGTTCATTGTTAAAAATCGGGTTGATTTTATGTGTGAAATTGTGCCTGATATTGGTAACACAATGGAAACACTGCTGTAATCATTTTGTTACCATTCTAGAGTGTAGAACAGGCGAGTGCCTGCTCTTTTAGTTTACTACGTTGCCCGTACCACTGTTAAAGATTGCTTCAATAGCCGCTGCTGAGCCGCCGTTGGCGTCATCAGTAAACCTTGGGTCAGAAGAAGTACCCGTAAGTGTGACATTTTCAAAAGAGATATTATTAGTATCTGCCGCATCTCTTGAATGAATGGTACCCGCACCCTCAACACTATTGTCTATTACAGTACCATTTTTGAAATGACCACCAATACCCACTTTTTTGAAAAAGATACCACCCTCTTTGTTAGAAAAATCTTGTGTAATGGTAAATCCGTCAAATGTTGCAGCTGTATATCCTGACATCTCTATCCCAGCATTACCTGTCGTTTGGTTAATGACTAAATTACGTACAGTTCCAGAGTAACCATCATCAATATCAAAGTGATCATCAGAACAATTTGAAAGTGTTACATTTCTAAAATTCACTGTCCCGCCCCATACTTCTACACAATCATCATCCGATTGATCTACCGTTATATCTTCAACGATCGTACCTGATCCCACACCCACAAAAGAGATACCATTGATCTCTTTATCTTGTGCCATGGTAATCCCCGAGTTAAAGATCTTCACATGTCTAAGTACGCCTGAGCTGTCATTCAAATTATTTGTTGCTGCATCATATCCACCATAAGCAGTATTTACTTCATAAGCTTGCACTTGACTATTCCCTGCATTTCCAATGATCGTTAAACCGCCCCATTGTCCCCATGCTGGACTTCCACCATATAAAGCAACTTCAGCCGAAGTAAAAATAATAGGCTCCGTTTCTGTGCCATCTGCTATAATTGTTGCACCTTTATCGACGATCATGTAAGAAGTACTATTTCCAGTACCTGCATAACCTGCAATGGTGGTACAAGGCTCAATAGTCAGTGTCGCACCTGCCTGTACCACTACTAAACCATCAAGTAACCAAAGTGTATCTGCTGTAAGATCCATATCAGTACTTATATTACCTGCAAGTGTTTTTTCATTCACAGGTTTTGCACATTCGGTCGCTTGAAGACTAGCTGATTCTGTAGTTCCAGATGTACCTGTTGTTGTATCTCCTGTAATAGTTACAGTCGAATCTCCTTGAGTAATTGTAGTATCTCCACATCCTGTCATCGCTGCAATTACCACTGCTGAGAGTGTAATGGTTTTCAAATTTGTCATTTTTTCTTCCTTGGTTTTGTTTGAGGAATCTTGACAGATTTTGATAACACAACAGTAACATAGTGGTAACATTTATGTTACTTTTAAAAAAGGTACTTGAAGAATAGAGTGAAATATATAGTGGAGAAATGTTGTTATCAATTTGTTACAGTTCGCAGATAAGATGTCACTATCTCAAGAGAGATACATTTTATATGAAAGGAAAAAGAATGAAAATAACAAAACTGTTAAAAAAAGTTGTGAAACAAGACGGCAAACACTCTATGAATGTAAAAACCATCGTAAAACTTAAAAATTCAAAAGAATTTTCTTACCTTATTGACGAAACAAGAGCATAGCTTCTCCGAAGAAGAAACCTGCTAACTCTTTCCAAACGGGTTCATCCCACCCATCATACCCATCGCCTGAGATTTTTTATTGTCTTCCACCATTTTATTTACATCGTTCATGGCTGAGATCAGCAAGATCTGCAAATATGCCTTGTCTTCGAGCATACTGTCATCAATATTGAGGTCAATGACTTCACCTGCACCATTGGCAGTGATCTCCACCAGTCCACCACCTGCTTTGGCAGTAAACTCTATATTTTTAGACTGCTCCTGCATCTCTTTGGCTTTTTCTTGCATCTGCTCCATCATTTTACCCATGTTGCCCAAGTCAAGACCTTCAAACATCTAAATTCCTTTGCATTATTCTAAACCTTCAAATGCTTCTGCAATACTGTTATCATCATCCAAAATAACAATCTTAGGCTTATACATATCTGCCTCTTCTTGCGTCATAGTAGCATAGGCGATAATAATGATCTTATCCCCCTTATGCACTTTTCTGGCTGCTGCACCATTAAGACAAATATCTCTTTTGCCTGCTTCTCCAGGGATGATATAGGTAGAAAAACGTTCTCCGTTGTTTACATTGACAATGTCTATCTTTTGTCCTACGCGCATATCGGCAGCATCCAAAAGCTCTTGGTCTATCGTAATAGACCCAACATAGTTCAAGTTTGCATCGGTTACGGTAGCTCTATGTAATTTAGAATAAAGCATAGTAATGTTCATAATTTAATTCCTATTTATAAAGTGTTGGCATTATACCAAAATCTCTTGCGTGATACTATTATACTGAAAATTGTGAGGGGATTGTGCGAAGGTCACTAAAATTCGACCAAAAAATAAATATAAGGTCGATTATATCGACCCTACAGGTTCAAAGAATATTATTTTACCAAAGAAGCTGGCTCAATTGGCTCGCCCCACATTGCTTCAGGTACTACGTACTCAGAAACCACGTTTCCACCAATGATATGCTCATCAATGATCCTGTCAATTTTTTCTTTGTTAAGACCAACATACATCGTATGTCCTGGCTCTACAAGCATCACCGGACCAAGAGCACAACGGTTAAGACATCCTGTTTTTATTGGAGAGACTGTACCAACGATCCCTTTCATCATCAAAGACTGTGCCAAGTGCATAAAAAGTTCTTGAGACTCTGGATCGTCTGCTTTTACACAGCTTGGTTTTGGCATCCCAGGAGGTGCAGATTGCTCACATTTTAGTATATAAAACGCTGGTTGTGGTATAGCTGGCATCATAATAAAATCCTTAAGGTTTAATGTAAATTTTTAATTGGGAGTATTTTACTCTTATTTACTTAAGGTAAGGTTATCTAAGATATTTGTCCCAAAAGCTCCCGTACCACTTCCCTGTCATCAAAAGGATGTTTCACACCCTTGACTTCCTGATAATCCTCATCGCCTTTACCCAAAATGAGTAACACTTCATTCTCTTCAAGGGCATCCATTGCCATCTTGATAGCAAGTCTTCTGTCAGGACAGGCAGTTACATTGTCTTTACCGTGTAAGCCCACCAAAATGTCTTCAAGTATCATCTCTGGTACTTCATCACGAGGGTTGTCCGAAGTCACATAGATTTTGTTCGCATAACGTCCTGCTACAGCACCCATACGAGGACGTTTCTCTTTGTCTCGGTTTCCCCCTGCACCAAATACCACAGAGATATCTCTGTCTTTCATGGACTCCAACACTGCATGCATACCATCATCAGTATGGGCAAAATCTACAATAATAAGCGGATCACGCGATACTACTTCCATCCGTCCTGCAACACCTGCAAAATGTTCTGTCACTTCACAGATCTCTTCAATGTTTTTCCCCGTAAGCATCTGCACGGAGCCGATAGCTGCCATGAGGTTAAAGAGGTTAAAGAGTCCTACCATCGGAGAGTGAAAGGTTGCTTCTGTTTGTAAATGTTTAATACCTGCGGTAATCCCATGAAGCAGGGAAAATGCCTGTACCTTAAAGGTTGCAGGCTCATCTACACCATAGCTCTGTGCGCCTATTGGATTGTAGGTGATATTTCTAATGTCATCTTTATTGAGAAGTTTAGGAGATTCGTCGGCAAAAAAGAGACTTTTTACCCGTCTATACTCCTCTACCGTACCATGGTAGTCTAAATGGTCAGAAGTAACATTGGTATGCACCTTCAAAGCAAACCTAAGCCCTTCAATACGCTTTTGGTCTATGGCGTGAGAGCTCACTTCCATAATGAAGTATTCGCAACCTAAGTCCATCGTCTGCTTCATATTGTGTAGCGTTTCCAAAATAGACGGGGTCGTCATACTTTTTGCCTCTATGCGTTTCTCTTGGGCAAAAAGACCACGGGTACCTTGCAGTGCAGGCTTTTCATTTAAGTCAAGCAAAAAAGAGTAAATAGCAGCAGTCACGGTTGTTTTACCATTGGTCCCCGTTACCCCTACGACCTTCATCGTAGAGAGGCCCCATGTTTCTATGAGATCTGAGGGAAACGTAACCTCTGGTTTTTCTGCTAGAGCATCATAATAATGTCTGTTTTGTGCCGTAATTAAAAAAATGGTTTCGCTGTCTAATTTACTTGTATCATCGGTAATAAACCGGTAGCCGTCCTGGTTAAAGTCTAACTTCACTACTTCACACCACGTACTACATGGTAAAGTGCAAGTATCTCCTGATCATTGCCAAAGAGGCTGACAGAGGCATCTAGGTACCCCAATGCCATTTCATCAAAACCTTCTTCTGACAACTGTTTGACAAAATGCATAAACTCATCTTTATTGCTGATGACTACTTTGGTAGAGAACATAATGTCTTCAAAGGTCGTTTTAAATGATCCTCTGCTTTTTACAAGGTCCATAAAGTCACTATAACGAATACCGTCACCGTACTCTACTTCTTCTTCCATAGGCTTCATAAGCAGCTCTTCAAGTTGCAGTTTAGAAGTATCTAAAGACTCGATCAGCCCTTCAATAATATCTACAGCATTCTCTTTCTCATCTCTAATGACCTGATAATAATCAAAGAGCGCCTGCGCTTCTTCACCACTCTCCATACCCAGATCACTTAAAAACACACCCACCTTTGCTTCATCTAGCACGGGGTATTCTTTTAAAATGAGCCCATAACTTCTTAATGCATTCACAAAGTCTCCTTTGAGAAACGCATGTTCGGCTCTTTTCAGCAATAGGTCTTGGCTTACTTTACTCATCTTAACTCAATTGGTCCAATTTATCTTCAAAACCATGAGGGACATTCACTACCGTTATTTCCGGGTGAATCAATGTCTGCATCTGTCTTTCTACACCAAATTTTATGGTAGTTCCAGAAGAGCCACACCCTACACAGGCACCTTGAAGTTGTACATAGACCTTTCCTCCATCAATATTTAACAGTGTAATATCTCCACCGTCAAGTTTAATAGAAGGTCTTACCTTCTCTATCACGCTCATTACTGCCGGTTCTAACTCTTCATCTGAAAATGGGATCAATTTGTCTCCTTAATTCCATCCTCTTGGGATGGTCTATTATATATAGTATAACAAAATCATAGTAAAGAATACCTCTAGTAATAGGGAATACTCTGTGTACTTGATTCTATGTAATGTGTTATACACTAAAAGTATTATTTTGTCAATATGATTGACGCAATGTATGCAAAAAAGATAATTTTACGAAAAAATAAGTGGTAAAAAAGAAAATGTACCCAAGGCAAAGCCTTGAAATACGGAAGTGCAGTACAATTATACGAGTTCGATAATTGCCATAGGTGCTGCGTCACCTTTTCTCATACGAGTTTTAATGATACGTGTGTATCCACCGTTTCTGTCTGCATACTTAGGTGCAATTTCATTGACGATAGTGTTCGTACATTCTTTGTGTTGTAACATTGCAAAAATTGCTCTATGTGCATTGAAATCACCTGAAGCAGCTTTAGTAATAAGCTTTTCAAAGTAAGATCTAAGCTCTTTGGCTTTTGGCAATGTAGTCTCAATTCTACCTTCTTTTGTCAAAGCAATAGAAAGGTTTTTAAGAAGCGCCGCTCTGTGAGAAGACGTTCTGTTTAATTTACGGTAACCATGCTTATGTCTCATGTTCGTCCTTTACATTTTGACCTAAAGCTTACGCTTTAAGTTGTTCTATTTTCTTTACAAGATTAATTCTTGTTACATCTGCGAGATCAAAATCTGAACCAAATCCGTGCTCTATAAGACACTCATTGATCTCATCTAAAGATTTTTTACCAAGATTTTTGATATTTTTGATCTCATGTTCACTCATCAATACCAATTCACCAAGGAATTTCAAGCCTGCTCTGTCAAGCGAGTTGAATGATCTTGCACTAAGTCCAAGACTGTCAACTGTCTGCATGAAAGGTTTGAGTTCGCTGTCATCACTGCTTCTTTTGATCGGTGCTGTGCTGATATCAAGATCAAGTACCGTATTAAACACAGAAAGTTGCTTATTCATTACTTCCAAAGCATTGGTAAATGCTTCAACAGGACCTATCTGACCATCTGTTTCAATGTCAAAAATGATCTTTTCGAAGTTAGGATTGTCTTCAACCAATACTGGTTCAATTCTATAGTTTGCTTTTCTTACCGGAGTAAAGAAAGCATCCAATGCGATCGCTTCACTGTCAACATCATCTCTAAGGTCTTCACTTGGCACATAACCAATACCTTTTGAGATAACCACTGTAAAGTTAAGTTCTGCATCTTCGTTCAGTGTTGCAAGTGCTAAATCACCATTCACTACTTCAATTTCATCATTGTTAAGGTCTTGTGCTGTCACTTCTTTATGTCCAGAGAAAGAGTATTTCAACTCTATTCTGTCACTTTCGTCTTTAATTTTAAAACGAATGTTTTTAAGATTGATGATAAATACAGCTACATCTTCATGCATACCTCTAATGTTGTCAAACTCGTGTGCTGCACCTTCGATCTTTACAGAAATAGGTGCATACCCGATAGAAGATCCTAAAATAAGTCTTCTTAACGGGTGGGCAAGTGTAACAGCATAACCACTCTCAAAAGGGTAAGCAATGATCTCAGCGCTGTTTGCGCTGATCTCATTGACCTCTACCTCTGTTGGCATAAATGGTGCAATTTTAATTTTTCTCATTAATAGCCTTTACTTATGTATTATTTAGAGTATAGCTCGACGATTAGACGCTCTTCAACTGGGATTGCGATTTCAGCTCTTTCCGGAATTCTTGTAAAAAGTCCAAAAAGTTTTTCTTTGTCCATATCAACCCATTCAACCATACCGGTCTGGTTAGTTAATTCGATCGCTCTTAAGATCTGTGGATTAGTCTTAGACTTTTCTCTGATCTCAATTTTTTGACCTGCTTTTACTCTAAATGAAGGGATATCAACTCTTTTCCCATCCACAAGTACATGTCCGTGGTTTACGAATTGTCTCGCAGACGCTCTTGTCGTTGCAAAACCCATTCTGTAAACTACGTTATCAAGTCTTTGCTCAAGAAGTTGGATAAGGATCGAACCTGTGTTTCCGTCTTTTGAGTTTGCTTCTTTGTAAAGTGCTCTAAATTGTTTTTCAGAAACCCCATACATAAATTTAGCTTTTTGCTTCTCTTGAAGTTGAAGACCATATTCTGAGATCTTTGTTCTTCTCTGACCGTGCTGCCCTGGAGCATATGGTCTTTTTTCTAAAGCAGATTTACCAGCAAGTCTACGCTCACCTTTTAATCCTAAATCAACGCCAAGTCTTCTTTCTAGTCTTTCAACTGGACCTCTATATCTTGCCATGCTTATACCCTTCTC
>DQVY01000104.1 GCA_015661535.1 Sulfurovum sp.
AGAAAAAAAAGCAACATACAACCCAAAAGAAGTAGAAGACAAGTACTATGCACTGTGTGAGGAGCGTGGGTATTTTGAGATAGACGGGAATAAGAGCATACAAGAAGAAGGCAAAAACTTCTCTATCATGATGCCTCCTCCAAATGTCACAGGTTCACTGCATATCGGCCATGCCCTCACCTTTACCCTTCAAGACATCATCACCCGTTACAAACGTATGGATGGGTTTAAGACACTCTGGCAGCCCGGTACTGACCATGCAGGGATCGCTACACAGAACATTGTTGAGAAGCAACTCTTGGCTGAAGGAACGACGAAAGAAGCCCTTGGACGTGAGAAGTTTTTAGAACGTGCCTGGCTTCAAAAAGAGACAAGCGGTGGCAACATTGTACACCAGATGCGTAAACTTGGTGTCACACCCGCGTGGAAGCGTGAGCGTTTTACCATGGATGAAGGACTGAAAGAAGCAGTCAAAGAAGCCTTTGTATCTCTCTACAATGAAGGTCAGATCACGCAAAATACCTACATGGTAAACTGGTGTACACATGATGGTGCACTCTCAGACATTGAAGTAGAACATGAAGAGGTAAACGGTAAGTTTTACACCATGGTCTACAAATTTGCTGATGGTTCAGGAGAACTTGAAGTAGCGACAACCAGACCGGAAACTTACTTTGGAGATACTGCCATTATGGTACATCCTGATGATGCACGTTACGCAGATATCGTAGGTAAAGAGGTACTTTTACCCCTTACTGACAGAAAAATAAAAGTCATTACAGACAGCCATGTAGACATGGAAGTAGGAACCGGTGTAGTAAAAGTAACCCCTGCACACGACCAAAATGACTACGCTGTTGGTAAAAGACATAACCTTGAATTCATCAAAGTCTTTGATGAAAAAGGGATCTTAAATGAGTACTGTGGAGAGTTTGCAGGACTGGAACGTCTTGAAGCACGTCCTGTCATCGTCAAAGCCCTTGAAAATGCCGGGTATATAGCAAAGATAGAAGAGCATGTACATCAGGTAGGTCACTGTTACCGTTGTAAGAACATTGTTGAGCCTTTCATCTCTACACAATGGTTCTTGTCTGAAAAGATCGCAGAAAACTCCATAAAAGAGACCAAAAAACACAATAACTTCCACCCTGCCCACTGGATAAACTCTTACACAGCATGGATGGATGAGCTAAGACCTTGGTGTATTTCTCGGCAGCTTTGGTGGGGACACAGGATCCCTGTCTTTACCTGTGATGACTGTGGACACACCTGGGCAGACAAAGCCGATGAGCCTGAGGGCTGTCCAAAATGTAGTTCTAAAAAACTGACACAAGACCCAGATGTTTTGGATACATGGTTCTCCTCTGCATTATGGGCTATGAGCCCGCTTGGATGGGGAAATAATGGCAAGTTAACGGAACTCTATAACGACACAGACATGGAAGACTTCTACCCCAATTCTCTGCTCATTACAGGCTTTGACATTATGTTCTTCTGGGTAGCGCGTATGATGATGATGGGGGAACACTTCACCGGCAAGCTTCCTTTTAAAGACATCTATATGCATGCACTCGTTCGTGATGAGACCGGAGCGAAAATGTCTAAATCAAAAGGCAATGTTATTGACCCGCTTGACATGGTAGAAGAACACTCTGCAGACATCATCAGATTTACACTTGCTTACCTTGCGGTGCAAGGTCGAGACATTAAACTTGGGGCTAAGAATTTAGAGCAGTTCAGAAACTTTACGAACAAACTTTACAATGCCACCAACTACCTGCAACTCAATGTCGAGACTTTCCCTGAACTTCAAGATATAGAAGTCGTCACACCACTTGGACGCTACATGCAGTCAAGACTTGCTTTAGCCGTAGAGAAAATACGTACAGCCATTGATACCTACAAGTTTGACGAGTCCGCAAAAACACTCTACAACTTCGTATGGAATGAGTTTTGTGACTGGGGTATAGAGTACTCAAAAGCAGACAGAGAAAGTATACTTGAACTCGGCGCTATCTTTAAAGAGACACTGAAAATGGTCTCTCCATTTATGCCATTCATAGCAGACCACCTCTACCATAAACTCTCAGGAAGCACACTTGAAGAGGGAGAGTCTCTCATGGTCATGCACTTTCCAAAAGCGATCAAAAGAGACCTTGAAGCAGAAAATATGTTTGCCATTATCGAGGAGTCTATTACTGCACTGAGACGTGCAAAAGTAGTTATAGACATGGGTAACAGCAAGATAGACAAAGCCTATATCAAACTGGACAAACAGATAGATACGGAAATGGCCCGTCCTTTCATTCAAAAACTTGGAAAAGTACTTGAGATTGAATTTGTAGAAGCAAAAGTAGCAGATTCTATTACCGATGTTTCAGATAATTTGGAAGTCTATCTGCCAACAGGTGAGATAGATATGCAGCCTATCATCATAAAACTTACACGCCAAAAAGAGAAGTTGGAAAAAGAGATAGCCAAACTCAATGGTATGTTGAACAATGAAAGATTTGTAGCCAATGCTCCTAAAGCGGTCATTGCAGAAAACAAACAGGCATTGGAAGATGCAGAAGCTAAAATAACCAAAGTTTCAGCAGAATTAGATACGTTTAACATATAAAATATATGGTCGAGACAGTCGACCCTACGAGGATACAATCATGCAAGATCTTATCACAGAAGCCTACACTGCCCTTATGGCAAAAGAGTATGAAAAAGCGCTTGAGCTCTATAATGCTTTGGCAAATGCCAATGAACCTACAAGTTATTATTATCTTGGTTTTTTATATTTTCATGGACATGTTGTCACACAGGACAGCAAAAAAGCGTTTGAGTATTTTCTGGAAGCTGCGACAAGAGAAGTCCCGGTAGCCCAGTTTGAAGTGGCACTCATGTTGGAAAATGGTGAGGGCTGCGAGAAGAATGAATCTGAAGCCGCCTTCTGGTATGAAGAAGCAGCCAAACGCGGCAGTATAGATGCCTTCAATAACCTTGGGGCGATGTACAAAGAAGGTCGTGGCGTACACCAAGACTACAAAAAAGCCTTCCACCTTTTCTCTAAAGCTGCAGAGGCAGGCAATGCCAAAGCACAATTTAACCTTGGTGCACTCTATGACACTGGTTTAGGCTGTGAAGAGAACAAAGAGAAGTCCATAGAGTGGTGTAGAAAAGCTGCCTACCAGGGCCATAAAATGGCTGAAGGTATCATCAAAAGAATGCAACATGACGGACAGATTGTATTTTAGTCTCTCATAAAAACTTTTTTGTAAAATCTTCAATATGAAGCGGCTTGGAGAAGTGATAACCCTGATAACACAATTCAGGGTCTAGTTCTACAAGCAACTCTTTTTGTTTAAGATCTTCAATCCCTTCTATGACAATGTTATAGTTAAACTGTCTCCCTATATCTAATATAGTGGATACAAGCAGTAATTCATGAGGATTGGACTCTATATCTTTCACAAACTCTCTGTCAATTTTTAGCGTATTAAAAGAGAGCTTTTTTAAGTACGATAAAGAAGAATACCCTATACCAAAATCATCTACAGCACACTTCACCCCTTTGTCACGTAAACGATTAATGATCTCCTGTGTCGCATCAAAACTGTCGATAAGTGAACGTTCGGTGATCTCAATCATGACATCACTGGTTGCCAAAGCATATGCTTCTAATTTAGAAAGAAATTTACTTGCAAAGTCATTTTCTATCAACTGTTGTGCATTGACATTGATAGAGATATATTTAAGCTGCCATCTGTTTTCTTTTTTTAATTGTGCTATGTAGTAGCATATCGTATCCATCACCCACCATGTTATCTGCGACAAGATACCTGCTTTAATGGCTAAAGGTATGAAGTCAGAGGGAGACAATAGTCCTTTTGTCGGATGTTCCCAGCGTATCAGTGCTTCAGCAGAATAGAGTTGATCATCTTTTATTTTGACTATAGGCTGCAGGAAAAGATCAAATTCATTCCCTTCAAGCGCATGAGACAGGTCATGCTGTAATGCAAAAAAATCTTTTTGTTTTATGTCCAGAGATTCATTATAATAAGAGATCACAGCGTTAGAGTTCTTTGCATGATACATTGTAATATCGGCATGCCTGATGATCTCTTCAATATTGCTATAATTTGGTTCGATCACGATCATGCCTATGCTTGCTTTAATACGCAAATGAAAATCATTTATAATAAAAGGGTCATCAAAAAGAGCTATAAGTTTTTTTTCATAGCCAGCAATAATATGTGAAAGTGCATTTTTCTCTTTCGTAACATAAGGAACAATGACTATGAATTCATCTCCACTGAGTCTTATGATCTTACAGGTATTGTTCAACATATACAGCAGACGCTGAGAAACAAACAGTAACACCTTATCTCCCACTGTATGGCCTAATGAATCATTGATCCCTTTAAACTGATCGAGGTCCAGATAAAAGAGTAAGGAATAACTGTCTCCATGTGCTTTGTCAGATACAAGACGCTTCATATATTCCATAAACCCTCTTCTGTTTAACAAGTTTGTTAAGGGGTCATGCTCAGCAAGGAACTTTAATTCATTTACCGCTTTATGTTCTTTTGTTTTGTCCTCAATGATGCCAATACCTCCTGTAACGGCAGAAGTGTCATCATACAGCGGGAAACATTTTGCTTCAACCCAATATTCAAGATTTTTCAATGATGTATACGGACCTACATAGGTCTGTACACCTTGGGTTAAAGCATTTCTAATAGTATCCATAGGTCTTTTATCGGGAAGGTCATTCAAGTTTCTACCTAATATTTCTGCTTTTTCCAAACCAAAAAGTTCCAAAAACGCTTCATTACAATCTGTAACCTTCAATGCTAGGTCATACGCAAATATACCTATGGGAGCCTGTTCAAAAAATTGTTGTACATTTTCTTTTTCTTTATAGAGTTTTTCTTTCTCTCTAAATACTTCGTCTTGTTGAATCACAAGGTTTCTATTTTGCCTGTGTGAATTTAAAATAATAATTATTTGTGCTGCACAATACAAAATAAGCAGCAATGCCAGCACTGTACCAAGGAGTGTGTTCAAACTGATCAA
>DQVY01000262.1 GCA_015661535.1 Sulfurovum sp.
AAAGTTGCAAGAGAGAAGTTTTGTAAGGGTCATTGGACACAAGGGAAAACCGGCTATGCCATGGGCAGCCACAACAACACTAAAGAACACCATGATCAAAGCCAATGAGAAAAGAGCTGTCACTTATGATTTTAAACTCAAAAAAGGGGACAAAATAGAGGTAACACTGGGCTGGTTCCTTGTCAATCCAAAAGCAGTGAAAGCCCTTGGTTTAGAAAAACTGAAAACGGCTACAGAGTTCCACACTTTTAAACAAGAGACTTTTCAATTTTAGGATAAAAAATGAAATTCTTACTATTAGTGATTCTCTCTGCTTCTTTATGGGCCACATCAGAGACTATCCACTCCAGTATTGTGACCTATGCAGAAAACAAAACCTTTGAAAACTCAAAACAAAAAGAAAATGGAAAAGTATATGGATTTGGTGCCGATCTGCATATAGATCGATCAGAATACAAATTCATATATGAACATGGAGACACAGCAACAAAACAGCCTCCACTCAGGGAAGACCTGCATACAGACAAACTTTTTTTACGCTACAGCTATAAGATTCAAAACGATCTTGCATTCAATCTGAACTACATCCATATTCTCAATGACAACATCGCCATTACCGATGACGGTCAAAGTTTTGCTGCAGGCCTCAGCTACTCTCCGAAAAAAAATCTGCTTACAAACTTTACCCAATATTATACCAATTATGAAGATTTTACTGTTTTCCAAAGTGATTTTAAAATAGAATACAAAACGAAGACAGACAAAATAAAATTTAGACTCAGTTCAATCACAAAATACCTTGACATTCATGATAAGAATATCAATATATTCACCAAAAATGCAAAAGACAAGTACTTTACCAGCGGACTGAAACTGCATATGATTTATGAAAGCTATCATTTTGCTGCGGCTGCCTATTTCGGGAAAAGGGCATTTGCCATTATGGATGACGGGTTTAAAATACAGCATCATGCCATGGAATTTGACAGAACCTATGCCCTGGCTGTAGGTAAAAATATTTCAAATTTTGTTATCCGCCTGCAATACATCTATCAACGCGCCACAGAACTCCCCATTCATAATGACAATGTAAATATCTCAAATTTCAGAATGCTACTTAATTATAAATTTTAAGCAAAACAGACTTTTAATACCTATAAAACAAATGATCTGAAGAAGGTTTTGCTATAATCCATCTTATGAAAAATAGCTTGAAAATATTTGCCGGTGATTTAAAAAACTCTTTTAAAGACCTGCTTCCTATCATCGTTGTAGTGGCACTTTTTCAAGGTCTTATCATCCAAGATGTGCCCGATAATCTTGCAACCATAGTGATCGGTTTAATCATTGTTGCCATAGGTCTTGCTCTGTTCATACGTGGTTTGGAATTGGGTATTTTTCCAATTGGTGAAGGGTTGGCGGTAGACTTTGCAAAAAAAGGTTCCGTCTTCTGGCTTTTACTCTTTGCCTTTACTATTGGCTTTGCTACAACCGTAGCTGAACCTGCCCTCATTGCCATTGCAGACAAAGCAGCTGTGATCTCCCATGGTCTTATAGATTCCTTTTGGTTACGCATGACCGTGGCACTCTCTGTTGGTTTTGCCATAGCCTTGGGTACACTGCGTATCTTGCTTGGTCACCCTATACATTACTATATCATCAGCGGATACATCATAGTGGTAGGGATCACCTTCTTTGCACCCAAAGAGATCATAGGCTTGGCATATGATTCCGGTGGTGTCACCACTTCAACAGTGACAGTACCTCTGGTCGCTGCTTTGGGTATAGGGCTTGCATCAAGTATCAAGGGTCGCAACCCTGCCATTGACGGTTTTGGTCTGATCGCCTTTGCCTCACTTATGCCTATGATATTTGTTCAGGCATACGGAATCCTGGTCTACTCCACATCCGCAACAGCAACAAAAACAGTAGAGATCGTAAGCAAAGTTTCAGAGAAAGGAAAAGCGGTAGCCTATCATTTTGACTGGATGAACATCTTCTGGGAACTGATCAATACGATCATGGATGTGATACCCATACTCGCAGTGATCTTCTTTTTTCAATATCTTGTCATCCGTAAATCTGTGGCACACTTACATAAGATCATTACAGGTATCCTTATGGTGATCCTGGGGCTATATGCCTTCATCGTGGGTCTTGAAATGGGACTTTTCCCTATTGGTGAAACGATTGCTCTGCAGCTTACCGGTATGGGCAATAATCTGCTCATCTATCTTTTTGCATTTCTTATAGGCTTTTCAACCACCATGGCAGAACCTGCACTGCTTGCCATAGCCATTAAAGCCGAAGAGATCACAGAAGGAAACCTTAAACAAAATGTCCTTAGAATTGTGGTAGCACTTGGTGTTGCCATAGGTATCTCTTTAGGTGCCTACAGGCTGGTCTCGGGTGATCCTATACACTACTATATTATTGCGGGGTATATTTTGGTTATTATTTTCACCTACTTTGCCCCTAAAAACATTGTACCTATTGCCTATGACTCAGGAGGGGTGACCACCTCTACAGTGACTGTACCGTTGGTCGCCGCACTGGGTCTTGGCCTTGCAGAGAACATAGAAGGCAGAAACCCGCTTATTGACGGTTTTGGTCTCATTGCTTTTGCTTCACTCTTTCCCATGCTTACGGTAATGGGGTATGGTATATATGCAACACATATAAAGAAGAAACTAAAACAATCCATTCAAAAAGGAGAAAATGTATGAAATTCACCGCACTCATCGCAGTCATTGCAGATAAAGATGAAGAAGCTGCTATAGAGGTAGCAAAAAAACATGGTGCTGGTTCTGTCACCATCTTACATGGGAAGAACATAGGTCTGGAAGAGAAGAAGGTCTTTTTTGGACTCACTCTGGAAGAAAATGTCTCTGCTCTGCTTTTTGTACTGCCTCGTAAACTTTCCATGCAAGTGATGAAGTCCCTGCGTGAAGAGTTTGATATCGATAATCCTGATAAAATAGGTTTTGCTTTTACCATGCCTCTCTCTCATGTAGCAGGACTCGATACCAAAGAACTTCAAAAATTTGATGATGACATAAAATGTCTGTTATAAGGAGAAAATAATGTTAGTAAAAGATGTAATGACCCCGAAAGAAAAACTGATTGTAGTTGAACCAACCGCTACAGTAAGAGAAGCACTAAAACTCATGCGCAAACACTCTGTACGCTCTATAGTTGTAAATAAGACACAGGAAGATGGTGCTTTTGGTTTAGTAACATTTAAAAATATATTACAAAGTATTGTCGCAGAAGATGGTGACATAGACCTATTGAATGTTTACGATATTGCAGCAATACCAGGCATGTCCATTTCTGCACAGATCAATGTAAAATACGCTGCAAGGATGATGGTCACATCAAGTATTAAACGTCTCTTGGTGATTGACAACAATGAACTTCATGGTATCCTGACCATGACAGATATCATTGAAATTCTTATGAACTCTGTGGAATAATTTACCCCACACTCTTTTTCAATGGAGGAAAGGTAAGTATAAATGTACTCCCTTCTCCTTTTTGTGACTCCAAAGCCAATTTAATGTTGTACTTTTTACAAATAGAAAGTACAATATTAAGTCCTATGCCAAAACCGCCGCGCTCTTCATTGGCCCTGTGATAACGGGTAAAAATATCTTCTTGAATTTTAGGTTCAATTCCTATACCCGTATCTTTTACCTCTAAAATATTCTTTTCTAAACCAATAAAAATACTGTCTCCCACATCTGAATACTTTATGGCATTGGAGAGCAAATTATCTATGAGTCTTGCTGCCGATATTCTAGGCATCAGTACCTCAGTCTTTTTCAGATCAAGTGATATATGTAAACGCTTAGACTCGATCAACTCTTTTACATACTCAACACGTTCCTTCACGATCTCATCAAAATACAAACATTCAGAAGGTTCTACTTTCCCTTCAAGTCTATAAGTGAGAGAACTGTACATCACAGAAAGTCTTTTGGCACTCGCCTCTAAACGTTTTAGTTTTTTGGGTTCTACCTCTTTAAGTGACTGTATCGTCATCAAAATAGCAGAAATAGGTGTGTTCAGTTCATGGGTTGTGTCAGAAATAAACCTGTCTAAAGATTCAATTTGTTCGCGAACGGGTCTGAGGAACAATCGTCCCAGAAAATAACCAACAATGCCCATTAAAATAAATGAAAAGACCAAATAGCCTATGATCTTGATACGCAATGCTTTTAAGGCCGCAGAAAGATCATTTTCTTTCAATACGATATACTTCACACCCAAATGTTCTTTTTCATCTTCTATAACCGTATAACACTTGCCGTCTACCATAAAAAAATCATTATCAAATTTCTCTACCTTGTCAATTTCTGTAAAAAACGGTTTTTGTCTTTTATCATAATACCCTGCATCAAAACGACAATGTTTCAGCCCTTTTAAAAAAGCTTTTCTACGCAATGGTTCTGAAGCTTTTTCACCATCTTTCATGGCTTTCATCGCAATTTTAGAGGAGAGCATACGTGCCTGGTACATCATTTCAAACTTCATGGCACTCTTCATGGATGCACGGTTGTTTTCAAAAAACAGGTAGCCGATAATAGCAAGCAATATAAAAACAGAAGAGAGATACAGTGCTAAAAATCTGAACAGTGATTTACGCTCATACGATGTTAAAACGATAACCTTCTCCTTTAATATTGTCAAAATATTCTTTCTCAAATATTTTTCTCAAATTTTTTATGTACGTCCGGATAGTGGCATGAGTAGGCACATGTTCATCATCCCATACATTTTCTATGATCTCGTCACAAGAGATGATCTTTCCACTGTTACGTATAAAGTATTCAAGGACACGTGCTTCTTTCTGTCTCATCTCTATGATTTTGTCTCCCACAAAAATTTGATGTGCCTTGGGAACAAATTTCATACCGTCAAATTCTATTTCTTCCTGCAAACGGTAAATTTTGACAATATGTTCTATGCGTGCATGAAGTTCTTCAAGTTCAAAAGGTTTTTTCAAGTAGTCATCTGCACCAAGGTCAAAGCCTTTTTTAAGGTCATCAATACCTGCGAGTGAAGTAATGTAGATAGCAGGCGTGGTATTGCCTATTTCACGAAGATAAGAGAGAATTTCAAAACCATCAATGTTAGGTACATTGACATCAAGCAGTAACATATCGTACATGCCAATGCCTATGGCATCCAATGCTTTTTCTCCATCAAAAAAGCTCTCTACATCATACCCTTGCTCCAGAAGAAATTCTTCAATAATTTCCTGCAGTATCACATCATCTTCAAGCAACAATATTTTCATTTAAAACCTTCCATTCCTAACTATAAAGAAAGTGTAACATATCCTGTGTGTAAAGAAGTACACACTCTCTTTATGCTACAATACCCGCATGATTAAATTAACACTAAAATTGACATTATTTATACTTTTTCTTTCGGGATGTACACAAGTGATCACTGCCCCCATTTCTGCTGTAGGCAGCGTTGCAGGTGCCACTGTTGATGTCGCAGGTGCAGCTGTTGGTGCGGCTATACCTGACGATGAAGACTAAAATCGCTG
>DQVY01000028.1 GCA_015661535.1 Sulfurovum sp.
ATGTACTTAGGTGCGATCTATACAGCTTATAGCCGTGTAAGATCGAACCGTCATTACCCTAGAGATGTATGGGGTGGCGCTCTGCTTGGCGGGCTTAGCTCTTGGTACTTTACCCGTGAATATAAAGGTGTCCAAATTACACCTCAGGTAAATGAAGCCTATCAAGGTGTGCAGATAAAGTATGATTTTTAAGCACACTGCACCCTTTGATCTGTCTATTCATTCCTCAAAACATTCAAGGGGTCTGTTTGTGATGCTTTTTTGGCAGGGTAGAGTGCTGAGAGAAGTATGATGATACTTGTACCGAGTATGATAAAGCCAAAGTCACTCATGCTGAGATCTACAGGTAGTTTGGAAGTACCGTAGACATCTTCTGGCATAGAGATGATGTCAAAGGTTGTGAGGATCCATATGCCAAGACTGCCCAGCATTGTACCTGCCACAATGCCGGCAGAACCTATAATGATCCCAAGCCTAAAGAAAATAGACCGTATCTCTTTTTTTGTTGCACCCAGGGTACGCATAAGTGCTATTTCTGATCTTCTGCTCATGACAGTCATGAGCAAGGAAGAGATAATGTTGAGTGAGGCTACAAGTATAATGAGCAGCAACACAAGGAAGAGCGCTTTTTTCTCCATCTCCATCGCAGCAAAGAAGTTCCCATTTTGCTGCCACCACCCTTCAATAATGGTCATTTCCGGTAAAACAGCTCTAATATTCTCTATCTCGTCCATAGGGTTTTCTGTGTAAATATGTACACCGTCATAGATACCATGTTTACGTTTTAAAAGTTTTTCAAATGCCTCCAGTGAGGTATACATAATGGCTTTATCGTAGGCTTTGAGACCTGATTTAAAGATACCGTCTATGATGAACCTTTTTTGCAAAGGCATCGTACCAAAACCTATGGCCTGCTGCTCTGAGAAGTAGAGTGTCACTTTGTCTTTTTTTAGTACATTCATCTCAAAGGAGAGACCTTCTCCCATCACTACTTTGAATTTACTTTTTTCATTTCCTTTTGCATTTCCGAAGATCTCATTGATGACAGCTTCTTTTTCATAATCGACACCATAAAGTAAGGAGCCTTGCACGGCACCATCATTTTTAGTGATCACCTGTGTAGTGTAATAGGGAGAGAATTTGAGCTGAGGGAATTTT
The DNA here is from genome assembly GCA_015661535.1 of Sulfurovum sp. Lineage (GTDB taxonomy): Bacteria > Campylobacterota > Campylobacteria > Campylobacterales > Sulfurovaceae > Sulfurovum. Next base: position 1,159 of record DQVY01000028.1, read on the forward strand.
TGAGAAAGTGAAGCAATGAGTGCATCATTGACCGAGTCCTCTTCCATAGGAAGGATGGTCAGGGGGTAGTTCATGACAAAAAGTTTTTTGGAAAACTCTTTTTGTGTACCGTTCATGATCCCCATAGCGATCATCAGTACCATTACACCCGCGGCAATACCTAAAAAGGCCAGCATACCTGAGATAAAAATAAAAGGGTTTTCTTTGTCATATTTGAGGTAGTGTTTGATGATGTGCCTAATAAAGGTTTTATTAGGCGAAATACTACGCTGTGACATTACGCCAATAGCCCTTTTTTAGGCCCACTTTGTCCACAGCAGTTTTTATATTTTTTACCAGATCCACAAGGACATGGGTCATTTCTTTTTGGTTTTTTTGCAGCTCTTTGCGGTGTAAGCTTTTCTGAACCTTCTGCAATCGTACCTTCTTCGTAAGATTGATTCAATGTG
>DQVY01000057.1 GCA_015661535.1 Sulfurovum sp.
AGAGATCATGCACTATTTTTATTTGCAGGGGATCGACCTGGATGAAAAAAATATTCGTAATTTGGTCTTTAGACTGCGTAAAAAACTGCCCAAAAGGGCGATAGAAAGCATTTATGGTTTAGGCTATAAGTTTAAGGGCACCTATTATTAGAGGTGCCCTATTCCTTTGCACGAGGGAAAATAAGCTCAAAACAGACGCTTGATGCGACATTTCTCACAAGAAGAGAGCCATAATGATGGTTTTCCATAATGATCTTTGACATATAAAGCCCCAGCCCTGTGCCCATTTTATTGTTTTTGGTACTGAAATAGGGTTCAAAAATATGTTTGGCTGTCTCTTCGGGTATGCCCCCGCCATTGTCACATACACGTATCATAAAGTGTTCTTCTTTTAAAAATGTACCTATCATTATTTTTGGATTAGGGGTTTTTTTCTCTAGAAAGTTGTCTTCAGCATTTTTCAGTAAATTAATCATCACCTGCATCACTTCATTGGGGTACATCATTAGTTGCGCTTCTGTTTTAAAATCAGTGATCACCTCAATACCGTTTTTTTTCAGAGACTTTTGCACAATATTCAGTGCATTTTCTATGGGGGTATTGAGTGAAGTCATCTCTTTGCTTTTCCCCGGGTCAAAAAAGTTTCTAAAGTCATCGGTGGTATGGGAAAGGTAGTCCACATATTCTAAAATACTTGCATGTTTTCTGTTCAGATAGGAGATGAATTTTTTCCGCTCAGAGGGGCTGGAGAGATCGAACTTTCCAGAGTCTATTTTGATCTTGATGCCCATAATGGCTGAATTGATGGCACCCAAAGGCTGTTTCCACTGGTGTGAGATCATGCTCAGCATCTCTCCCATAGCAGCCATTCTGTGTTGCTGTATAAGCAGTTCATCTTTCTTTTCAAGTTCATTTATCTTCTCTTCAACAAGCTGTTTGAGACGTTTGTTGTATTGTCTCATGGCATAATGACTCAGCAGAAGCAGTATGGCAACAAGAAGAAAAGGAAAGAGTATTTTCCAAAACTGAAGGACTTGATGTTTAGATATATTTTTGACAGGGACAGAGGAGCTATTTGCCTCTATAGATGTTGCTATAGGGCTTCTGTTCTCTTCTTTGCAGAGTACAGGATCGGTGAAAAAGAAGGCAGTAAAAAACAGTAAAAATAGGAATTTTTGCATCAATATTCTCTCTTTTAGTGACATTTTAGGGACATTCTTTAAGTATACTATAGCATGAAAACATCAACTTTAGATTCTCTTATGCATGTTAGTCGTGAATTATCTGTTCTTTTTGTGGAAGATGATAAGCATATATCTCATGACATAGAAGAGATATTACGTGATATTTTTTCCTCTGTTCTTGTGGCAGAAAATGGACAAGAAGGCTTGGAAAAGTACCTCTCTTTTCATAAAGAGTATGGCAAGTACCCAGATATTGTTATGACCGATATTGTTATGCCTTATCTCTCTGGTGTAGAGATGAGCAGAGAGATCCTTGCTTTATACCCCGAACAGGCGATTGTTGTACTCTCTGCTTCAAATGATACGACATCCGTATTGGATTTGCTCAATATGGGAGTAGAGGCCTATGTACTTAAACCCATACAGTATGAAATATTAATCCAGACATTAGGCCGTGTCAGTAAAAAAGTGATGCATAGAAAAATGTCAGAAGCGTATATTAAAAAGTTAGAGTCTCTGGCATATATAGATCCACTTACGGGTATCTCAAACCGTCGGCGTTTTTTTGAAAAAGCCAATGCATTTTTGTTAAGTCAGAATCCCCCTCTGTCACCCTATACACTTTGCATTTTTGATATAGACAGATTTAAAGACATCAATGACACCTATGGGCATGATATGGGAGATGCTATACTTTGTTACTTTGTAGAAAGTATCAAGAAGCATTTGGACGATAAAGAGTGTTTTGCACGTTTTGGCGGGGATGAGTTTATGGTAATATTTCAGAGAAATGACAATGAAATAAAAAGTGTTCTAGAGCAGATCCATACGGACATTTCAAAGTCGCACACACTTTTGGGTAAACAGATATATTTTTCTGTGAGTATGGGGTGGACACAAATAAACGTAAAAGATGATAATATTGATGTTGCTGTAAAACGTGCAGATCTACATTTATATGAGATAAAGCAGCTAAAAAAAGAAGCAAAAATAGAGTTTATGATATAGATATCGTTTATGATGTCTGTGGCTTGATTCAACTATTTTATGGCAGTGGGAGGCTATGTTTAAAAAATGGATTATAAAACATTTTAGACTTAATGGTAAAAACAGATGCGTATTGAGTATAGCATATAATAGATTCTTATTATTTCTATGTTTACTTATTAAACCTTAGTTAACCTCACTCACGTATACTCTCTTTAATAAAACATTTAGGAGAACAATGTGAGTCAAATCATACAAAACATCAAAACAGAAATTTCAAAAGTCCTTGTAGGGCAAGAGAAGATGGTTGAAGGGTTGCTTGCCGGATTACTTTGCCGTGGACACATCTTACTTGAGGGTGTTCCCGGACTGGCTAAAACTACCGCAGTTAATGCCCTGGCAAAGACCTTGGGCTTAGACTTTAAGCGTGTACAGTTTACCCCGGACCTTTTACCTTCAGACATCATTGGTACAGAAATTTATGACCCTTCGAACAATGCCTTTAAAATTAAACAAGGCCCCGTGTTTACTAACCTTTTACTTGCAGATGAGATCAACCGTGCCCCGGCAAAGGTACAGTCTGCCTTGCTTGAAGTGATGCAAGAGAGACAAGTGACCATTGGGGATGAAACCTTTAAAATTGACCTGCCATTTTTGGTTATGGCAACGCAAAACCCTGTAGAACAAGAGGGTGCTTACGAGCTTCCTGAAGCCCAGTTGGACAGGTTTATGATGAAGATCGTTGTAGGCTACAACACCAAAGAAGAAGAGTTGGAGATAGCAAGACGTGCCGCCAACAACACCTTTGGTGAGATCCAGCAGGTAGCCACCATTGATGACCTCAATCAGATACGTGAAGAGGCACTCAAAGTGCATATGGATGAAGAGATCGAACAGTATATTATAGAACTTGTCGCTGCCACACGTGACCCTAAAGCGTATGGTCTTGAAGAGCTGGAAGCCTACATTGAGTTTGGTGCATCTCCGCGTGCAAGTATCGACATGTATAAAGCGGCACGTGCCATTGCATATCTTAAAGGACAGGATTATGTTTCTCCTATAGAAATAGCCTATATCGCCAAAGAGATCTTACGTCACCGTATTATTTTGTCTTATGAAGCGCAGGCTGAAGAGGTCACACAAGATGAGATCATAGAGAAAATTTTAGCAGCAGTGCCGATCCCGTAGGTATAGATGATGAACAAAACGGTAAAAAAGATCGTTCTAAAGACCAAAAAGCAAGTCTACGGAGATATGCTGGGCAACAATGCTTCACTTTTTCAGGGTGAGGGCTTTGAGTTTGCAGAACTTCGTGAATATGTCTATGGTGATGATGTACGTAAGATAGACTGGAAAACCACAGCAAAACTCTCAAAACCTTTTGTAAAAGTCTACAAAGAGGAGCGAGAGTTGAATGTGGTGGTGGTCTCTATGCTTTCGGGGTCTACCTATTTTGGTACGGTGAAACAAAAGTCTGACATTATTGCAGAAGTGGCGGCGACCTTAGGGTTCTCTGCCGTTAAAAATGCAGACCTTTTCTCCCATATGATCTTTGCGGACAAGATGTATAGTTTTTCAAAGCCAAGCAAAAAACTCTTTTCGGTGCATAAGGCAGTAGAAGAGATAGTCGAGTTTGACCCTTTGGGAAAAGAGGCAGATTACAGCGCTTTGGTAGAGACCTTGGTAAATCGTTTGAAGAAAAAAGCGTTGCTGTTCATCGTGTCTGACTTTGTAGGAGACATAGACTTAAAACTCTTGGCAAAAAAACATGATATTTTTGCGGTGATCGTACGTGACAGGTTTGAAGAAAACCCTTCAGAACTGGGCTATTTGAGACTCATAGACATGGAAACCAAACAGAGTTTTGAGGGTGATGTAGACAGCGGTACTTTAAAAAACTATAAAAAATCACTGTATGATAATGATGAAAAACTCTATAAGCAGTTTAAAAAACAGGGCGTACGTTTTACGAAAGTGTCTACCCATGAAGCACCAACACTGAAATTGATGAAGAAGATGCGATGATAAATAGAACATAC
>DQVY01000039.1 GCA_015661535.1 Sulfurovum sp.
AAAAAAGCCGTAGAAGAAAAAAGTATTATGGCTGCTATGGATACTATCTCTGGAGAAAGAATTGTACATACTACCTTGCAACGTGACTTAAACTTGAGTGTTTCTGAAGTCAATCAAGCCCACTATAGAGAACTTGCCGTAAGATTGATGGGTTCAGACCAAAAAGACAGACTCAAAGCGATGTATGAACTGTTAGACTATAAGCCTTTGTGGATTACAGAAAAAGGTTTGACAGCCTACAGCAAAGTACTTTTTGAAACCATTGAAGCAGATATTACTCTAGATAAAAATACAAGTATTTATAGAGACTTTCAGACACTTAAAATGTCAGATATTCCAAAAGAAAAAGAAGCTTTAGGTGACAAAGAGTTAGCCCTTGCAACACTGTACCAAAGGTATATGTCACATGTCTTGTATGGTGATATAAATTGGAAAAAGTTTCAACGTAAGTTAAAAAGAACACATAGAAATGGCGTTTGGACAGTGCATAACATACTGGCTACACCTGAGTCACTTTTGATTGAGTCTTTAAAACACAACTCACTTGCGTATGCGTTTAAAGAGGCAAAACCAAAGTTTCCTCTTTATGACAGAATGCTTGTAGCTTTAAAAACCTATCAAGACATTGTGGCAAATGGGGGTTGGGAGCTGTTGGGTGAATTTGACAATCTTAAACCAGGAAAAAGTGCGTCTATTGTTCCTGCATTAAGAGCACGTTTAAAAGCTGAAGGTGACTACGTTTGTGATGTCAATGAAACAGGGAAAAGATACAAAGGTTGCCTAGTAGAGGCTGTCAAACATTTTCAAAATAGGCATGGTTTGGAAGCAGAAGGTTTTGTGGGGAAAATGACCCGCAAAGCCTTGAGTGAAACAGTTGAAGAAAAAATAACCAAACTTAAACTAAATCTTGACCGTATTAAGTGGCTAAAACGTGACAATGACCGTTATCGCATTTATGTGAATATTCCTTCTTTTACCATGTATATGTTTGATGAACAAGAAGTCATTCAACAAATGCGTGTCATTACTGGAAGAAAAGGGCATGAGACACCGATCTTCTATGGGAGAGTAAGAACCATTGTCTTGAACCCTTATTGGCGTATGCCTGCGAGTATCATTAGGCATGAGACCATACCTAAACTCCAAAAAGATCCTGGCTATACCAATAAGAAAAAGATAGAAATTCATACAGGTTACTCTGAACATTCACCCAAAGTAAACCCTTACAAAGTAAACTGGCATAAATATGGACGAAGGTTACCTCCTTATAAGTTTATGCAATCTCCGGGAGAGCACAATGCGCTTGGAAAAGTTAAATACCTTTTTCCTAATAAATATTCTGTTTACATGCATGATACCAATCAGCGTTATTTATTTGTCAAAGATTATAGAGCTTTGAGTCATGGGTGTGTGAGACTTGAGAAACCTTTTGAACTTTTGGAAAGATTTGCAGAAATTGAACCCAATATTGAGAGTGAAAAGTCAAAAATGATTTTAGAAAAAAACAAAAAAACACCCTATAGATTAAGAGAAAGTGTCCCTGTTAATATGATCTATTTGACTTCACT
>DQVY01000243.1 GCA_015661535.1 Sulfurovum sp.
TATAGAAAAAAAGCGAAAGATATATTTCTTAAAGCAAATACACATAGTATAAAAGGTGATTTTTAAATATGGAATTAATGGAAAAAGAGGGCTATAATTTTAAGTTTACGCCTTCTGCCTGTGAAGCTTGCGGAGGGCATTGCTGTACCGGAGAGAGCGGATATATTTGGGCAAAATATGCTGAGATAGAAAAAATGGCAGATTTTGTTAACCTTAGCGTAGAAGATTTTGCTACAATGTATCTTAGAAAAGTAAAACATCGTTATTCTCTCATAGAAAAACAGCTTGCACCTGACAATTTTGCGTGTATATTTTTTGATGAGACAAAGAAGCGGTGTTCCATTTACCCTGTACGACCTCTACAGTGTCGTACATTCCCTTTTTGGGAACAATTTAAAAATAATGAAGATGAGGTACATAAAGAATGTCCTGGAATCGTATAGTTTTTACCCTGCTGATAGCTATAGGGTTTACTACAGTAAACAGTGTTGCAAACAGTCTTATGAAAGTGAGTGAAGATGAGTTGATCGTCAGAGCGCTTCTCGCAGATGAATACAAAGCGTATGAAAGCAGCTATCAAATTTATAAAAAACTTTTTGATGATTCAGGGGAAGAAGTCTATTTATTCAGAGAAGCTACAGCGGCATTGTTGGGTGGTAATCATATTGTGCAAAGTATTGATCGTCTTAAATCATTGGATAAAAAACACCCCAATAAAATTGAAGTACGACGTTTACTTATCCCTCTCTATCTAACGGCAAGACAGGTGAAAAATGCAAGAATTGAAGCAGAATATCTGCTAGAACAATCTTCATACCCTATAGATTTGGATCTGGCTTCAAATTCATATTTGTATTCTGGTGATTTTAAACGTGCCTTGGAACTTTTAACAAAGATATATGAAACAGTGCCTAGAGAAGAGATATTGCTTAGAATGACTGCCATCATGGATGAGTTTACCAATGAACGAAAAAAGGCCATTCAGTTACTTGAAACCCATCGCCGTATGAATTTTGTGAGTAAAGATGTCTATGCAAGGTTACTTTTACTGTATCAAAAAGAGAAAGATATTGAGGGTATTTTAGAGACCTATAAAGCACTTTACACTCAGGAAAAGAGTAAGCAATATCTTGAAAAGATCATTGATATCTATATGTACAAAAAAGATATTGACGGCGCGATCACTTTTTTAGAAAAAGAAGACAGTAAATCGGTGATATTGTACGAACTCTATAAAATGAAAAGACATTTTTCCAAAGCTTTGGCCTTGGTAGATACTTTTTATAACAAAGATAAAAATTCAAAATGGCTTGCAGAGAAAGGCATACTTACTTTTGAAAAATCAAAAGATAAAAATGATAAGAAAATGATCAAAGATGTCATAGCCTATTTTGAACAAGCCTTTAAGCAGGGAAATGATGACAGTATTTATTTGAATTATTACGGGTATACCCTCATAGACAAAGAAGTAGATGTACAAAAAGGTATGAAGATCATACAAGATGCTTTGGTGCAGCAGCCTGAAAATACCTATTATTTGGATTCCTTGGCATGGGGATATTATAAAAACAGAAAGTGTGATAAAGCCTATGAGCTGATGAAAAGAGTGGTCGATGAAGAAGGGCTTAAAGAACCAGAGATCATTGAGCACTGGAATGCAATAAAAGCGTGTAAATAATTTAGCTATAATACGCGAAATTTATAAGTATATGGAAAGATTATGGCTCAAATATTAGACGAAATCATTAAAAAAACAAAAGCAGACCTAGAAAAAAGAAAAGTAGATTTCCCAATGGAATGGCTGGGACGCTCTCTGGCATTTAACCCTTTTGTTCCCAAAGATGTGAAAAATGCTTTACGTTCAACGCCGGAAAATCCTTATCGTATCATTGCTGAAGTGAAAAAAGCAAGTCCAAGCAAGGGTGTGATCCGTAAAGATTTTGATCCTTTGAAAATCGCACAGGCTTATGAAAATGGGGGTGCAGATTCACTTTCTATTTTGACTGAACCACATTTTTTTCAAGGTGACAAAGAGTACCTTGGTATGGTACGTCGCTATGTAAACCTTCCTCTTTTGAGAAAAGATTTTATAGTAGACAAATATCAAATACTTGAAGCTTTAGCATTTGGTGCAGACTACATCTTGCTTATTGCGATGGCATTGTCACGCAAGGAGCTTAAAGAGTTGCATGACTATGCCTTGCATTTAGGTTTGGATGTATTGGTTGAAGTACACAATAAAACCGATTTGGTCAAGGCGATTTTTGCAGGTGCAGATATCATAGGTATTAACCACCGTAACCTTGAAACCTTTGAGATGGATATGAAGTTGAGTGAAAAATTGATCCCTCTTATTCCAAATGGAAAAATTATTGTGGCCGAGTCTGGGATCAATGATCATGAAACAGTTGTTGCGCTTTCTAAGATTGGAGCGGATGCATTTTTGGTGGGTGAGCATTTTATGAGGCAAGATGATATTACTGCGGCTATAAA
>DQVY01000008.1 GCA_015661535.1 Sulfurovum sp.
AAAATATTAAAATGGCTCTGTTTTATGGTAAGATACATAAAAAACAGGGTTATAATGTGATGAGTGATAAATGTTATTGTAAAAGTGGATTGCCTTTTTCGGCATGTTGTGAACCTATATTGAGAGTCTTAGAAGTAGCGCCGACTGCTTTGAGTCTTATGCGATCACGTTATGCTGCGTATTGTTTGGGCGATGTGAACTATCTGCAGGCTACTACACATGACCATACCTGGAGTGATGAAGAGTTAAAGTTTATACAGGACTGGGCAGACAACAGTTTTTGGCAGCATTTGGAAATAGTAAATTATGATGAAGATATAGTGGAGTTTAAAGCTTATTATATTTTTGAGGGAAAGCAGCATATGCATCACGAAAAATCAAGCTTTAAAAAAATCAATGATATGTGGAAATACGTGGATGGAGAGATCTATGAAGATAAGGTAGAATTTTTACGTAACCAAACATGTATCTGCGGCAGTGGACAAAAATACAAACGCTGTTGTTTTAAAAAGATATCTGCTTAAGATCTATTTTTTTCGCTTATCCATTGGGACATATATTTAGTGCTCATCATACTGTGGTGTTTGAGCATGGCCCCTGTAAAATTATCTAGACGGTGTTGCTCAAGATGCTTCTCAGTATGGTCTATTTTTTCTATGAATGCTGTGCTTAACTTTTGTGCATCATAGTATGTTTTTAAGAGAGGCAGGGCATGAGACTGTGCTTCTGACCACTTCTCTTCATCTTCATGCAATTGTACAGATGCTTCCACAAATGCTTCTGTGTCATCTGCAATGACGCCAGGCCAGGATTCATTGACGCGCATGCCTTCTGCGCCAAGAGAAGAGGTAACGCTGGGTGTCTGCATGACCATAGCATCTATAAGTTTCCCTTTAATACCCGCACCAAAACGTATAGGGGCCAAACAAACACGTGCTGACTCTATGACTTCATAGGCATCTTCTGCCCAACCTTTAATGTAAAAACCTGTTTTAGGGTTATGCAGTGCTATGGCTTTTGGCGGAGGGTAGGACCCGTAGATGTGCAGTTGTGCATCTGGTATACGTTTTCGAATACGCGGCCAGATCTCTTGTAAATAAAGTACCACATCCCAGTTTGGGGCATGACGAAAATTACCTATGGTCATAAAGTGTTTACGCTCTGAAAATAATCTGCTTTGTGTCGGTAGTGTCTCTAGTGAGAGCATGAAAGGCAGATAATGCAGGAGTGAGGCATCTACTTTAAATGTTTCTGTAAGCAGTTTCATTTCATAAGAGGAGATAATAAGAGAGATGTCACAGCGAAGAATAGCAGCTATTTCACGTTTGGCTATGTCAGAAAAGAGGTCAGCCTGTGTACATTTGCGTTTAGACCTATGTGCAGTATGCCTGGCATTTCGCAGGCATTGCAGGTCTTCTGTATCAAGTATCTTTATGGCTTGGGGAGCATACTTTTCAACTCTCCATCCAAACTGTTCTTCCATCATAAAACGATCATATAGTACTATATCAGGTTGATACTCTTTGACATAGTCATTAAAACTGTCACAGTTCAAGACGATACTTTGGCTTGTGATATCTTCGTCCCTTAGGTCTATAGCATGTTCTGAATGCTGTGCCGGTGTGGCAAATTCAACCTGCCAATTCTCTGCTTTAAAGGTACGTAAGATACTCATCATGTGACTGCCTGCTGCCGATGAGTTTGGTTCAGGCCAGACATAGCCTATGACTAACACTTTTTTCATTTAATGCGTTGCCTCTGTAGTGATAAAATCTGACAAGGCTTTTACTACCTTTGGGTCATCCAAAATTTTTCGGTGTCCCAAGCCTTTGGTAGTTATGAGTTTTGCCCATGGCCACATTTCACATATCTGTTTAGAATGTTCAATACCGATCTCTTTATCATCACTATCATGGATGAGCAGGGTAGGTACATGAAAATCTGATTTGAGTATATCTTCCCAATCTGTACCGTATTTACTAAAGTTATGTGCATTCTTGTCCCAAGTATAGGCACGCATTTCTTTAGAAATAGCTAAGGGTATATGTAAGTGTTTTGCAAAATTATCTGCAACAGACGATATGTCATGTATAGGTGCGATGAGGACTAGTTTGTCAGTATCTAAACCTAATTTTGAAGCTACGGTAACTGCGGCACCTCCAAATGAGTGCGCCACAATACATTCTACCTTACCAATATATTTCATAGCAGCCTGGACAGAGTCAGCCCATCCTGCCAAGTCTGAAAAGTGCCCTTTTGAGTTTCCGTGACGTAAAGCATCATAGCTTATCACCTGGTAATTGTTTTTAAGCAGTTCATTTGTAAAGTGACTCATGCTTCGTGAAGTGGTAGACCAACCATGGACAAAGAGCACTTTGGGATGAGCAGTATCTCCCCATCTGTATCCCTGCAGTTGAATTTCATGATAAAGAGGAATAGAAAACTTGTGTGCAGGAGGAAGTATGATCTCATCTCTATTTTTACGGGTTGTATTGACAGGATAGTGAAAAAGTTTATAGGCTGAATAGACAGCCAAAGAAGGTGAAATACGGCGTATAAAAGAAAAATAGAAGCGAATCAATTTTAATTGTAAAGGGCTATGCATACACTATCCTTTTTATTGAGCTCTGTTTATCTATCTTAGTACTTATTTTAGCATAATATAGTATATAGTCTATACTTATAACTATTATAAGACTTAATATAAATTTAAGGTTTTCATGCTATACTGACATTATCCAAACAAATAAATAACATAAGGATAACAAATGAAAAAATTAATATTATTAACAATAATGACAACATTCGCAATGAGCGGTTTTATAAATGAAGCAGATACAAATGCCCAAAACAAGGCAAAAGAAAATGATAGACTTTGCAAGATCTTTACAACCAAGGTAGAAAAATACAAATCAACTATGAGAAATGATGGTTTGGCAGATGCCACACTGGATTCGTATGAAAAAAGAATGAGCGTTTACTGTGCATCAACAGATGTAAAATCAAAAGTGAAAACGATTGAAGAAGTACAAAAAGAGGTTGCTGTAACATCAGGCTTAAAAGCAGATTCAAGACTTTGTAATGTGTTTACGAAAAAAGTGAAAAAATATGAGTCTAGCATGAGAAATGATGAATTAGCAAAGGCTACATTAGACTCATACAAAAAGAGACAAGCTTCATTTTGTGCAAGTGACGCTAAAAAGTCTTAAGTGACATCTACACTATAGGGTTAAGATTTTAGCCCTATACTTTTTCTCCCCATTAATTCATCATCTCATACCATAATATTTACTCGATAAACTCAATCACTTCATCAAATGGCAGTCTTAACTGTGCAGGCTGTTCATTGAGTCTATAGCCAAAAGGCACAAGAACGGAGAGTTGGTATTTACTTGTATCGAGTTCCAGTATCTCTTCTACCTTTCCTTT
>DQVY01000169.1 GCA_015661535.1 Sulfurovum sp.
AAGTTTGAGTGGGATGAGAACAAAAATTCCACGAATAAAGAAAAGCACAATATTTCATTTGAAAGAGCACAGCATGCTTTTGAAGATTCTAAACGTATCATTGCTGAAGATCTAAATCATTCTCATGGTGAAAAAAGATATTTCTGCTTTGGTGAGGTGGATGGTGGTATTCTAACTGTAAGATTTACATACAGGGAAAATATAATCAGAATATTTGGTGCAGGATATTGGAGAAAAGGAAAAAAGACTTATGAACAAAACAATTAAATATACAGATGGTGAGATTGGAAATATAAATATTATTGAAGATTTTTTACCATCTCCTGAAGAGCTTGTCTTCAAAGAAGAAAATACAAAGATTACAATTTCTCTAACAAAAGAAACAGTGGACTTCTTTAAAGAAGAAGCAAAAAAACATCATACCCAATATCAAAAGATGATACGAAATCTTCTTGATGTATATGTAGCTAAACAGTCACACCAGTAATCAAAGTTTATGCTTCAGTAATAGATATCAATTACTGTGATAAACATAGCACCTTATTCTATCAAATATAGTACAAGGAGCAGAAACAATACGTCACTACGATATAGTCTGTAGAATTTTACACAAAGAGTAAAAAAGCAAACACTACAAACAAAATAAAGTGCAGAAAGCCTTCAAGTACATTGGTCTCCCCATCATTAAAGTTCACCATACTTACCAATAACGTCAAGGCAATCATCATCGTTTGCACTGGTGTTAAAGAGAGATTCAACTCCATTCCCATGTAATAAGAGACGACAATCACAGCAGGGATGGTCAAGAGTACTGTTGCCAAAGAAGCACCCAAAGCAATGTTAATGACTGTTTGCATACGGTTATCTACTGCTGCACGTACGGCAGTGATGAGTTCAGGGGCAGCAGAGATCACTGCGACACCCACCGCACCAATGGCCAGAGGAAGACCAAATGTTTCAAGTGTATTTCCCATAAACACAGAAAGTACTTCTGCCAATACACCGATCACAATAATAGAAAGTACCAGGTTAAAAGCATGATACCAAGCGTTGATCTCCCCATGAGTGCCGCATACTTCTCCCTCTTTACAGACACTCTCTTCCTTATTTTTGTACTCAAAAAAGTATTTATGCGACTTTAACTGCACACGGGTAAAAATAATGTAAAGAAAAATAAACACCACCACATTAAACATCATAAATCGCATATGGTATTGCGGGTCAATGAATTCAGGCAGAACCATCGCAATACCAATCGCTGTAAGCAGCATAGAGAGATAAGAGTTAGAAGAGTCAACATTGTAAGGTTGCTCTCCATATTTGATTCCCCCTATAATGGCGGCGATTCCTAACAGTCCGTTGATATCTAGCATGACAGCTGAGTATATGGTATCACGCGCGAGTTCTGGACTTTCTGCATGTATCATCATGATGACGATGATGACTATCTCTACGATGACCGCAGACATGGTTAAAATAAGTGTTCCGTAGGGTTCTCCAAATTTTTCTGCCAACATCTCCGCATGGTGGGCTACAGACATTGCCGCATACATGATCACAACAAACAAGACGGCAAAGCCTAGCAGGTTACCGCCTGTACTCTGCACAAGGGCATGCTCAAAATAGCTAATACCAAAGTAAGTAACAATAGCCAGAAAAAGGCTGTATTCTTTTGAAAAGTCTTTTAATATCTGCATCTTATCTCACTATATCTTTATGGGGTTTATTCATATTTATTTTCATCTTTCCTTCTATGTCCATGACTCTGTCATCT
>DQVY01000067.1 GCA_015661535.1 Sulfurovum sp.
AAAGATACACATCTGCAGACCATAGATGATTTGGATGCTTTTATGAAAGAAGTACGCCAAAAGATACCGTTTACCTCTAAAGTAGAGATAGAATGCGAGAGTCTGGAAATGGCAGAAAAAGCCATGAAGGCTGGTGCAGACATTGTGATGTGTGACAATATGTCTTTGGAAGAAACAGCAGATGTTGTGAAGTACAGAGATGGGTATTACCCGCATATTTTACTGGAAGCTTCCGGTAATGTAACCCTGGATACCATTGAAGCCATAGCAAAAACCGGGGTAGATGCCATCTCTTCAGGGGCTATCATACATCAGGTAAATTGGATAGACCTTTCAATGAAAGTAGAATAGCATTTCATGAAAAATATCCCTTATCAAGAGGTAAAAGAGAAGATCGAAAATGCCGAATCGATCACACTGCTTTCCCATCTCAACCCTGATGCCGATACCTTAGGATCCAGTTTGGGTATATATGCCTTGCTGACAAAGGTATTGGACATAAAGATCGAGATCGTCAATGCTTCCAATGCTTTGCCTCTGTATCTGGATTTTCTACCCAATTTCAAAAAAATAAAACATACAATGGACTACGCGAACAGTCTTATTATTGCCTGTGACTGTGGGAGTGTTGACCGTTTGGGCTTTGACCTTGAGGGAAGAGATATTATAAACATTGACCATCATCAGAGCAATACACAGTATGGATCTGTCAATGTGATCTTACCCTCGTATGCCTCTGCTTCACAAGTCGCTTTTGATCTCTTCAAAGAGATCTATGAGATCGACGGAGAAACCGCTACCTGTTTCTATACAGCCCTACTCTCCGACACACGCTATTTCACTACCAGTACAGTGAATGCAGAGGTTTTCTCTATTGCCAAAGCTTTGGTAGAACTCGGTGCCAAACCAGACAATATAGCATACCATTTTACGCAAAGGCGGCCGTTGGCTTCTTTACGTATTTTACAACGTGCGCTGGCATCTTTGCGTCTTTATGAAAATGCAAAGATAGCAGCACTATCGGTAACAAAGTCAGACATAGCAGCAGCAGGTGCTACTGTAGCAGATATGGATGGCATTGTCGATTATGCAAAATCTTTGGTGACGGTTGAGATCGCTCTTTTTGCTATGGAGACAGATGCGGGTATTCGTATCTCTTTACGCAGTAAAACAGTAGATGTCTCCCAAGTGGCTTTGGCCTTTGGTGGCGGTGGACACAAGGTAGCTGCCGGTTTCACCTTTACAAAAGGTGGAGTACAAGAAAGTATAGATACAATTTTAGAGAAAATACAAGCCTTACATTTACTTTCATAAAGTATGATGGCGTAAAATTAATGCATATAGGATAACAAGATGGCCAAAAGACGTGGAAAAAAAAGAGGCAGTAAACTTTTCAGTATATTTCTTTTATTGCTGATACTTGCTGCTGCGGGGTATGTCTATACTGCGCCAGAGTTTGAACGGGTAGCGCCTAGCATAGAGAGTGAAAACAATATATGGTGGAATCGTCAAGAGCCTCTGCAGGTAAAGCTTTCCGATAATGAAGGCTTAAAAAGTTTTGAACTGATTTTGAGTGATGGAGCAAAAAGCATTATTGTTGGTCATGGTGAGTTTGATGCAGGTACAAAAGAGAAAACACTTTTGGTGAAGTATCCTAAAAGTAAAGTACTGGACCCAAAGGCTACACACCTCACTTTAAAAGTACGGGTGACAGACAGCAGTAAATGGAACCTTCTTGCCGGAAACAGCAGTGAAAAGACCATTGACATCAACATAGACTATAAGAGACCAAATGTCAATGTGGTGGCCAATTCACGTATGATCAATCAAGGTGGGTCTGCTTTGGTCGTATTCCAGGCAAATGATGAGAATTTAGACAAATTATACATTGAAGCCAACGGCAATACATTTACTCCACAACCTTATAAAAAAGAGGGCTATTATGCCGCTTTGATCGCATGGCCTTTTGAGATGGATACTTTTTCTGCCAAGATCATTGCCACCGATATGGCAAAAAATAAAAGGGTGACCAAAATTCCTTTTTACCATAAGAACCCACATTATAAAACCTCACATATTAAAGCAAGTGATAGCTTTATAGATGGTAAGATCACCGATTTGGCATCGAGCGATCCTGAGTATGCCAATATTGATGAAAAGTTGGAAAAACTCAAAGCGATCAATGAAACCATGCGTTTAAAAAATGAAGCGCTTATCACTAAACTAAGTTCAAAAGTATCTACAGAGATGCTGGACGGATGGAAAGTAAATAAATTTTACCCTCTTAAAAACGGACAACGTGTTGCAAGTTTTGGAGACCATCGATATTACTATTATGATTCAAAAGACAATGTGGTTTCAGAGTCTTATCATGTAGGGTATGACCTTGCGAGCAATGCGATGGCAAACATTAAAAGTTCCAATGCAGGGAAAGTGGTCTTTGCCGAAGAGAACGGTATTTATGGAAACATGCCGATGATCGATCATGGTTTGGGACTCTATACACTGTATGGGCACTGTTCCCAAATTTTAGTACAAGAAGGTGATGAGGTACAGGCAGGTGCAATCATTGCCAAAACAGGTAAAACAGGCCTTGCCTTGGGAGATCACTTGCACTTTGGTATCTTGGTACAAGGCATAGAAGTAAGACCGGTAGAGTGGTTTGACCAATCATGGATCACAAAATTCATAGACAATGTCTTTAAAAAATCTGATAAGATCATTGAAGGCAAAGAATAAAAAGTATCAAAAAAAGTGATACTTTACAATACAATAAAAATTATAGTATAATGTTATCAGTAAAATATATTGTGTTCAAATAAATGAAAGGAGAAAGCAATGCAGCAACGTACACTGAAAAAGCCTGTTGAAGTCGTCGGTATTGGTTTGCATAAAGGTGTACCGATCAAG
>DQVY01000282.1 GCA_015661535.1 Sulfurovum sp.
CGATGAAAGAGATAGAGCTTTTGGTTACTTCAGGCATCGTGCCAGAAGAGATAGTCCTCATCTTACCCGATGAAAGTTTTAAAGAGCACTTCACTCTTTTTGACAAGCACAACAACCTAAACTTTGCCATGGGGTATGACTACAGTAAGGGTCGCATCTATAAATCGTTAGAGGCACTCTATCGCTATTGGCAGGGCAGGGATGATGAGAGTAAAAAGTTACTGGAGCGTTACGGCTTTGATCTTGAAGAGATAGAGAAGATATCTGCAAGTAGAAAAATAAAAACAGAAACTTTTTTTGACCTTATCGATGGCTTGGATTTACATGACAGTCCATTATTGGGAGGGGAAAAGAAAGAGAAGTTCAATGAACGTGTGTATGAAAAATATCTGCATTTTTCCAAAGTCCTTGAACATGAAGAGATGACGCTTACAGAGTGGCTTTTTTTGTGGCTGAAGTCTATTTCAAAAGTAACGATGGATGATGTAGGTGGCGGGAAGATCACCGTTATGGGTGTTTTGGAGACTAGAGGGGTGCACTTTGAGGCAGTGGTCATAGTAGACTTTAATGAAGGCATCGTACCTGTAAGTTCCAGCAAAGACCAGTTTTTAAACTCCTCTGTACGGACGTTTGCCTCTTTGCCTACCAAACATGATAGAGAAGCGTTACAGAAGCAGTACTATAAGCGTTTGTTGGAAGAAGCGTCACATGCCTGCATACTCTACAGTACTTCTGACAACCAGTTACCTTCTAAATTTCTTTATGAATTAGGGCTGGAAGAAGCAGTTCAAGCACAGGCGCAGTTCGATCTGCTCTATGCACAGGATTCACAGCTTAAAGAGGGTGAAGACCCCAGGGTTGAGCATTTTGATGCCTCCGCCATTACCTGGTCTGCCTCACGATTGAGAACGTATCTGGACTGTAAACGAAAGTATTATTATAAGTATATTGCAAAAATACAGGAGAAGCAGGATGAGGAGCTGAACGAAGGTGCCTTTTTACACCTTCTTTTAGACCACCTGCATCGAGAAAAAGAGTCTTTTTCAAGTGAAGAGGAGATGCAAAAAAGTATGGACATACTTTTAGACGACCTTTTGCCTTTTGAAGATGCAAAAACAGCCTATAGAAAACTTTTATGGAAAGCGAAGTTAAAAGGGTTTGTTCGTACACAAATAGCACATTTTAACGCAGATTGGAAAGTCGTGGCACGCGAAAAAGAGTTTACAGGAGAGATAGAGGGCTTGACATTTAAAGGGCGTATTGACCGCATTGACCAAAATGCTACCCATACTTTAGTCTTAGACTACAAATCAGGCTCTACCAAAGAGGCACAAAAAAGTAAAAATCTGGACACATTGAATGATTTGCAAATGAGTATCTATTCCCATATGTTGTCAACAAAGTACCAAAATGTAAACCTCGCGTTTGTCAAACTTTTTGAAGGGGGACAGATAGAAGAGATTAGTGCACTTGAAGAGAAAAATGAACGGCTTTCAGAAGTCATTATAGCACTTAAACAGACAACAAGTTTTGTGGCTGAAAAATGTGATAATTTACAAAAATGTAAATATTGTGCCTATACCTTGATGTGTGAAAGAGGGGAGTATTTATGAGTTTTAATCCATACATGGCCTATTCTGCTTCCGCAGGTTCAGGGAAAACCTTTGCACTTTCTGTGCGCTACATCTCACTGCTTTTTATGGGTGAAGCACCTTCTAGTATACTTGCCGCAACATTTACCAACAAGGCAGCCGCAGAGATGCGACAGAGGGTAGTGGACTCTTTGCGTCATTTGGGAGAGAATGAAGCCTTTTTAGATGCCATAGCGGTACAGACGGGATTTTCTAAAGAGGTACTTTTTGAAAAACAGCCAGAGGTCTTGTCTCGGTTTTTGGCCTCTTCGTCGTACATTGTGACATTGGACAGTTTTTTCTCTGGCATCTTGCGTGCGGCTTCTTTGGAAATTGGGCTTGAACCTGACTTTGTCACCAAAACAGAAGGTGAAGAGGATTTAGAGAAACACTTTTTAGATGAGGTTCAGGCAGAGGGCTTGCTCTCCAATCTTGTAAAACTTGCCATGGACATAGAAGACAAACGCTTTACCAAGATCTTTGAACTGATGCAAAACTTTTACAAGGTAGATCCTTTACTCCCTAAACAAGATGAGAAACAGCTCTCTTTGACGAAACAAGAAGAAGCCTGTGAAGCTTTACGTTTAAAGATGATAAAGGCACTTACTGATACTTCCGCTGCAGCACGTTGTCTGAAACAGTTTGAAACAAAAAGTACCAAAGAGCTGTTTGCCAAGGGCTTGTTTGAAAAAGAGACTTTAGGAGAGCACTCCTGGTTTAAAAAAGCAGCCAATGAGGAGATAGAGAGTATTTATGCGGATCTTAAAATAGCACTTGCAAAATGGGCAGAAGCAAGAGAAGCGCTGGTGTTGCATAACTTATTTAAAATCTATGATTACTATAAAAATGCCACTATTACCAATGCTAAAACCTCAGGAGTGTTGACCTTTGATGACTTGACCTATTTTACCTACAGGCTTTTGCATGAGAGTATGAGTAAAGAGTTTTTGTACTTTAAAATAGATGCTAAGTTCAAACACATTCTTTTAGATGAGTTTCAAGATACCTCAACCTTGCAATTTTTACTTCTCAAGCCTCTCATTGATGAAATTTTTGCAGGACATGGGCAGAGTGAGTTTAAGTCTTTCTTCTATGTGGGAGATACCAAACAGTCACTCTACCGATTTCGTGGCGGGGTAGAAGAACTGTTTGACAAAGTGGCAGAGAACTATGGTGTAGAGATCTCACAGATGGACACCAACTACAGATCTTCCAGAAATGTGGTAGAACAGGTTAACCGATGGTTTGAACCTAATATGAAAGGGTATGTGCCTCAAAAGAGCAGGGAGGGTGCTTCTGAGGGGTATGTGGAAGTTATCTGCCCTTCAACAGGCTCAGGGGAGGATTCGGTCACTGAGCCTGTCGAAGTGATAGAAGAAGCAGTCAAACAGGCACAAGAGCTTTTAGATGCAGGTATCAACGTAGACGATATTGCCTTTCTGGTCTCTACCAACAAAGATGGGCAGAGTCTGCAGGAAGCCTGTCAACATGCAGGCATTGGTACCTTACTTAAAACCTCTTCTTCATTAAAGAACATGCCGAAAATTGCAGCATTGGCATCGATGTGTGCGTACCTGTTTTTTGGAGAGAAGATCGATGCACAGCCTTTACTTTTAAAAGTAGGGAAACGTTTAGAAGAGGTTGATACTTCATGGTTCTCAGCCTTTATGTCTCCTCTACAGGTACTGGACAGACTGGTACGTGAGTTTGGGTATTTTGATGAGGATCTGAATGTACTCAAACTTTTGTCTTTTGCCTCTAACTACAGCACTATTCCAGAGTTTCTAAAAGAGTTCAAAACGTCAAGTATTGCGGTGGCATCCAATACGGTGCATGGTGCAAAGATCATGACCATTCATGGTTCCAAAGGTTTGGAGTTTGAATATGTCATACTGCTTGACAAGTTGACACGAAAGAATGCAGACAAATCTGCACTCATCTACCACTACAATGACAATCTTTACATAGATAAAATACTCTACCGTACGAAAGGGCGAGAAAATTTTGATCCACGCTATGCAAATATCATGGCAGCACGTAAAGTCTCAGAAGCAAAAGACAGCATGAATGTACTTTATGTAGCATTGACACGGGCAGTGGAGGGGATGATCGTTATTCGTAAACCAAAAGACTCTATCTTTGATGCACTCTCAATGTCCCCAATAAAATTGGGAACATTGGAAATGAGGAATGAGGAATTAGGAGTTAGGAATGAAAGTATGCAGACCCGGTCTGCGGTTGTTATTACAAACTATGGTACCCAAGAGACACCTGAACATGAAGAGGGGGAAGAGAAAGACTATGAAGCCATTCTTTTTGGAACGGCTTTGCACTACACCTTGGAAATGTTAGGCGCTTTTGATCTTGAGAGTTTGGCAGTAGCGATGACGGCGATGCAAAATAAATATGGACAGCAACTGAGCCACACACAGAGAGTAGAGATAGAAAAGCGTATCTCCAACTTGATAGCATTTGAGAAGTTCCAATCTTTATTGTCAGGTGCAACGCTGCGCAAAGAACAGTCCCTCTCTTATGAAGGTGAACTCAAGCAGATCGATCTGCTTTTAGAATATGATGACCATATGCTGGTGGTTGATTATAAGAGTTCTAAAAAGTACCATGTAAAGCATCAAAATCAGGTAGGGTATTATAAAAAAGCGATATCTGATATCACAGGGAAACAAACAGAAGGGATGATCGTGTATTTGCTGGAGACAGGTATAGAGTTGCTAGATTTGAAATAAAGCCTGGTGATTGTTTTCACCAAGCAGAGTGCAGTGCGTTTAGTCAAGTAATCCATGATAGTTTCTATAGACTTTTCTAATATGGTCCGGTTTCATACCACGTAGTTTCATATCTGCTCTCTCATCTTTGATATGTTCATCTTTAATGCTGATAAACATTTCCCATCTTTGAATGATACTCGTTTTCATTTCTGCTTCAAAGTCGCCAGCATAGCCAGGATAAGCAGCTTTTAGTGCATCTGCTATGTGAGGAAAGTCTGTCTCTTGAATGAGATCAAGTTGCTCTTTTGGGTGTGTTTTGTTGACTTCTACATGCTGTACCCATGCTGCTGTGACTGCGGCTTTTAATTCTTTTTCATAATTGCTTTCTGAGTCTGGAAACTTTTGCATGAGTGCAGCAGGGATCTTTTTAAGGGTATGTGTTTTGATGACTTCCAGCTCTTCTTCAAAACATTTTAGTTCTTCTTCATATTCTGCAGCATCTTCATAGAGTTTTGCAATTTTGGCATTGTTCGCACTGCGGGCATTTTTAGGGATACGGTTCTTGTCACTCGTTACTTCAACCTCTACGCCATGCTCCTCTTTTAACGCCTTCATCTGTAATTCCATTAAACGCGTTTGACTTTCATCTTTTTCAGCCATAGTATTGGTACTCCTCAATATAATTATAAGTATATATCATTTATATTCTGAATATACTCTAAAAAAGAACAGCTGCAAAGTAAAAGTTTTACGAATTAATCGCTTTAAACTTAAATAAAACTTAATTTAAAAAAATATTAAGGTTAAGTGGGTACAATCCGTCCACAAATGAATGATACATATGATATTGTTCTATTCAAACAAGGATTAATTCATGAAAATGACAACAGTACTTAAACCTGCTGACGTGACACGTGACTGGGTTTTAATTGATGCAGATGGTAAAACATTTGGTCGTATTTTAACTGACGTAGCGACACTTCTTAGAGGTAAACATAAACCATCATTTACACCAAATGTAGACTGTGGTGACTACGTAGTGATCATCAACGCTGAAAAAGCAAAATTCTCAGGTAAAAAACTCGAAGATAAAGAATACTTTACACACTCTGGTTACTTTGGTTCAACAAAAAGTAAAAAACTTGACGATATGTTAGAAAACCATACTGAAAAACTTTTCAGATTGGCAGTTCGTGGTATGCTTCCTAAAACTACTTTAGGTAGAGCAATGCTTAAAAAACTTAAAGTGTATGCAGGTTCTGAGCACCCTCATACAGCACAAATTAATAAGGAAGCGTAATCATGGCAACTATTTATGCAACAGGAAA
>DQVY01000074.1 GCA_015661535.1 Sulfurovum sp.
GGCAAAATACCAGTTTTAAACAAAGACAATTGTTTTTTCGCTTCTCTATAGTTGGTATAGTTTTTCGAGATCTCTGCCATGACTTTTAATTTTTCATCTTCAAGTCCGGCATAGCGCTCTTGCTGTTCTATAAATCTTTGTTCCACTGCTTTAGATTGTTTGGTTTTATAGTATAACGGTACTTTTACGCCTACTTTTAAAGAAAAGAGGTCTGCACGAGGGTCATTAAAGGTGCCTGGGTTGTATCCTGCTCTGTCACCATAAGAAACGCCTACTGTGAAATCAGGGTAAAATTCTTTTTTGGCTAAGTTTAGGCGAGATGCAGAAGCGAGTATTTTGGCATTTTCTCTCTTTAGAGAAGGACGGTAGTCACTTGCTAGACGATAGAGGTACTTTTCATTCATTTTTCGAGAAAGTGTTCGGATCCTTTTTTTAGCTAAATGTACATCTTTCGAGGGGTCTTTTGCCATGAGTAAATTGAGGTTGATACTTTGGTTCCGTCTTAATGCTTTGACCTGTATCTCTTGGTCCAAGAGTTTCGACAACTCTAACTGGGCTAAGAGAACATCTTGTTGTAGTCCTTCCCCTGTTTTATACTTTTCTTCTGCTATTTGTGTAAATTGACGCAGTAGCCTTTGGTTGTTTTGAATGGTCTCTAGTGCACGGTCAAAATAATAGACTTGCCACCAGGTGCTTTCTATGTGGTAGGCAAGCAAGAGACGTACTTCTTCGACACTGTGTAAGGCAGCACTCGCTTCAAACTCAGCAATTTCACCTTTTAAGTCAAGTTTTCCAGGGTAGGGAAAATATTGGCTAAATCCCACCTGTACGTTGGTCATAGCTTCTTGGGTTCTATTGAAAGTATCGGTAGGGAAGTTAAGAAGTCCAAAGGTTACCATCGGGTCTGGTAGACTTTCTACTTGGGAAGGTACTTCTTTCAGGGCTTCATAACGCTTTTGTATCTGGCGCAATCCGGGGTTATTCTTTAACCCTATACGCACAGCCTTCTCAGCGCTTAAGTTTGCACTTGAAGCAAATGTACTCAGTCCTATAAACAAGACTAGTATATGCATCACAATACCATATATGTTGTTTGATTTCTGTTTCAAAAAAGCCTCCAAAAAGAATTTCTAACTTGTTAAATGTATATTTTATTGTTTAGAATAGTCTTTTTCTGTGTATGAAGTGTGTAAATGAGGAAGTAAGTGGAATTTTACAAATCTTTATGTTGTTTTTTGGGAGGAGATAAACATTCAAAAGAATGTCTATCCGAGTAAGCGTGCATAGTCTGGGTTTTTTTCTACAAAGGCAACGATGTAAGAACATTGAGGCTGCATTTTAAGTCCTTGTGCCTCTATCTCTTCCATGACGGCAATGGTGAGTTTTTTAGCAAGACCTTTTCCTGCAAGTGCATCAGGGACGATGGTATGCGTAAGGTGCAGTACGCCATCTTGATTATCGTAAGTAATATAGGCAATATGATCGTCTATATGAAATTCATATTTATTTTCGTCTTTGTTGTGTATGAGTGTGTGTGTTTCCATTAAGTGTCCTTGTAAATAATTTGAATGATTATAGCAAAAACTTGGATGTAGTTTCTATAAATGATTTATTTATCTGCACATTTTGTACACATAAAAATTTTATAGTCTATTTTTACAGACAGATGAATTGCGTATGTTTCAAGTAACAATTTACTAACATAGTTGTAATAAACTACGTCCAAATAGATACCAAAGGAAATAAAATGCAGCAAATAAAAGAGTTACTTTTAGATGAGAATAATATCGCTTTTCACCCTATGATAGGGAACAGTTACCAGCTAAACAGTATAGGTATGAAAATCTTACAATTGCTAAAAGAGGACAACAGCAAAGAAGAGATCATTGATGCTTTACATCATGCATATGGCACTTCTAAAGATGCATTATTTATCGATGTCAGTGACTTTTTGACAAAATTAAAAATATATGGTCTCACACAATGAAAATCGCAGTCAGTGGTTTAAACAATACAGATAACCCTGCACCAGGGATTCCTGTCATTAAAAGTTTAAAAGAGAAGCATCAGTTGTTTGGTCTAGCATATGACCCAAACGAACCTGGAAATTTTATGGATATGGTCTCTCAGACCTACCTGATGCCGTATCCTTCTTTAGGTATAGAAGCTTTAAAAACGAGACTTGAACATATACAGGAAGATGAGCATATAGAAGCTATTATCCCAAATCTTGATGCAGAGTTACCCCTGTATATCAAGTACCAAGATGAGATCAATGCTATGGGTATCAAACTCTGTTTACCCAGCCAGGAAAACTTTGAACTTCGCAATAAAAATAAGCTGGATACCCTCTCTGAGAAACTAGAGATCACCTATCCTAAAACCTATGAGATCAGCAGCATAGGGGAGTTTGACAAGATTTTAGAAAGTTCACAGTTCCCATTGATGATAAAAGGAAATTATTATAAAGCCTACAAAGCATTGAATTTAGATGCTGCGATTGAATATTTTTATAGGATTTCCAATGAGTGGGGATTTCCTGTTTTGGTACAAGAAGTAGTCGAAGGAGAAGAGATAAACCTTGTGGGCGTTGCTGACGGTAAAGGTGAGCTTAAAGGTGCTGTGGCCATTAAGAAACTTACCACCACAGACATAGGGAAAATATGGACAGGGTTAACCATCCAAAATGAGCGCTTGATGGAGATAGCCAAAAACTTTGTCAAGTTGACCAAATGGAAAGGTCCTTTTGAGTTAGAGTGTATGATCAACATGAACCATATTTACATGATAGAGATCAACCCTCGCTTTCCTGCCTGGGTCTATTTCGCGACAGAGATAGGTGTAAATTTACCTGAAATACTGGTAGACATTATGCAAGGTAAAGAGGTAGAAGCCCAACTCACCTACTCATCTAACAAAATGTATGTACGTTTTGTAGACGAATTGGTGACAGACTTTACAGACTTTACAACACTACTTGGAAAAAAAGAATTATAGGATAAAAGATGACACAAACATATGAAAAACCAACCATCAATAAAATAGACTTCGCCATGGCATCTAAGTATGGAAGCCCTTTAAAAACACAAAAAATACGTCAGAGTATAGATGGTGTTCCTATAGCTGAACTTAGCGAAAAGTTTGGCAGTCCGCTCTTTGTCTATTCTCAAAAAACAATAGAAGAAAAATACAATACTTTAAAAGAAGCGTTTACTTCACGTTACCCTGATGTACAGTTTTCCTGGAGTTACAAAACCAACTACTTGAATGCTATATGTAAAATTTACCATGACTTAGGCTCTATTGCTGAGGTAGTCAGTGAATTTGAATACCAAAAGGCACGTGCTTTGGGTGTAGAGGGGAAAGACATTATTTTTAATGGACCCTATAAGCCCAAAGAAGACTTAAAGATAGCCGTACAGGAAGGTGCAAAAATTCATGTAGACAACCTTTTTGAGCTGGGTGACTTAGAAGCGATAGCAGATGAACTTAACATTACCATTCCCGTAGCCATACGTATTAATATGAATACAGGTGTTTACCCTCAGTGGAGCAGGTTTGGGTTTAACTATGAAAATGGTGAAGCCCTTGAAGCAGTGAAAAGAATGTACGCCAAAGGCAAGTTATATTTGGTAGGGATCCACAGCCATATTGGTACCTTTATGTTAGATGCCAATGCCTATAGATTGGCAACTATGAAGATTATGCAGCTTAAACATCAGGTAGAAGAAACTTTTGATGCAAACATAGCCTATATTGATCTGGGCGGTGGTTTTGCAAGTAAGAGTAATCTTAAAGGTGTATACCAATCTGCTGAGGTGATCATTCCTACAGTGGATGATTATGCAGAAGCGATCACGGGAGCTATTTATGAGTTTAACAGAAGTGACACTTTACCCCAACTCTATTTGGAAACAGGTAGGCATCTCATAGATGAAGCAGGGTATTTACTCACTTCTGTACAGGGATGGAAACGATTTCCAGATGGTAAAAAAGGCTATGTATTGGATGCAGGGGTCAATATACTCTACACCTCAACATGGTACAACTTTAACATTGAACTCGACAAACGTTACGAGGGAGACAATGAACCTTCTATGCTTAATGGGCCTTTGTGTATGAATATTGACATTATTGAAGAGAATTTGATGTTACCTGCCCTGGACAGAGGTACCATTTTAAGTATTTCACCAGTAGGCGCATACAATTATACACAAGCCATGCAGTTTATACGCTATAAACCGGCAGTGGTATTGATAGATACAGAGGGTAAGGCCCGTCTCATTAAAGAAGTAGATAATTTAGCTACGATAAACTATAGAGAGGTCTAGTTTGCTCAAAGCGTATACAGTGATGTTTGAAAATATTTTAAAGCCTTACAGTGCCATTTTATTCTTAAACCATAAAATTGCAGGGCTTATTGTATTGGCCATCACTTTTTTAAACCCTTCTGTGGCCTTAAGTGGTCTGGTCGCCGTCATCAGTACGCTTTTGTTTGCAAAATTTATTGAAATAAAAGATCAGTTTCTTGCACATGGTTTTTATATTTACAACTCTCTTTTAGTAGGTATGGGCATAGGGTATATTTTTGAACTTTCCCTAAAAAGTATGGCTCTTATTGCTATTTCTGCTATTTTTACATTTGTATTCTCTTTTATGATAAACAGACTTTTTTCTAACTATAAAATCCCGATACTCTCTTTGCCTTTTTCCATTGTAACGATGTTTATTTATTTGGCATCTTTAAAGTACTCTACACTCTATAGTACTTTGGTAAACCATGCCAACATGTTTGA
>DQVY01000132.1 GCA_015661535.1 Sulfurovum sp.
GTCCATGGACTGCCTGAAGCTTTGGCCTATGGTGTCTATATCGGAGAGATACTGGCACCTATATTTATCATCATTGGGTGGAAAAGCCGAGTCTGCGCAGGTGTTATTGTCATTAACATGGCCATAGCCGTCTACCTGACACAAATGGGTGCATTCTTAAAACTTGGTGCGCATGGTGCATGGGCACTTGAAGTACCTATGTTTTACCTTTTAAGTGCTTTGGTGCTAGCCTTGGTAGGTTCAGGCAAATATGCCATTGTAAGAGACTAATCACAATTAGTCTCTGCTGTTGATCATCCATCGGGAAAAGACATTCAGATAATTCCAAAAACTTTGGATATTTATCATTGACAGGACGGACTTTGAGCAAAGTTCACTCTCCTACGCTGCCGCTGAGACTACTTCAGCAGTAGGCTCATGTGACTGATCACATTTAGTCTCTGCTGTTGATCATCCATTGAGAAAAGACATTCAGATAATTCCAAAAACTTTGGATATTTTCTTCCGAACTTAATTTCTCAGTGATAATGGGTTGCAGTGCTTCTTCAAAGGTAACCAGCCAATGCAGTCTTGCATTGGGGGTAATACGAAAAGGTGCATGCCTTTTTCTCATCTGTGGGGCACCTCTGTTTTGATTGAAATAAGCTGGTCCTGCACAAATTTGTATAAAGAAATCAGCAGAGTGCTGTGCGGCTATACGCATCTCATCTTCACTTGGAGGGAAAATGTCTTTTATAGGACTTTTAAACAGTCCCATATAAAAGCGGTCAAGCAGATCACGCATTCCCTGTTCCCCAATATCTGCTAAAAATGCCGGGTTTGGTTTTGTTACAGGAGGGTTAACCCCCTCCGCATAAGCCTGAATAGAAAAGTCTAACGATGATGTGCCAAAATTCATAAGTCTGCCTTGTAGTATAAGTTTCCACGTTTATAACATGATAAAGCTTAGGACTTAACTAACGACATCCTCCCGTACCGCAACTCTGACTGCTGTCTACGGCAAATTGATTGACATAGCCACACTCCAAACACTCAAAGGTCAGCATTTTCGGACCAGAACAGCCCCCAGATCTTTGGTCTGTAAGTTCAATATTTTTATGATGACACTTCGGGCAAAACCCTCTCTTGATCGCATCAAGCTGTTCTTTTTTCTCTTTCAGATAGTAAATATAAACAAATACCGATCCCAAAAGTACGATGAGCATAAAAGCCAAAAGATAAAATGTATCGATAACAGACTCCTTAAATCGTATAGTTTTTTAATATTTTAACCCGATCCCTGTAAGCGGGGAGATAAGTCTCCACTTCTTTCCAAAAAGATCTTTGATGATGCTTGTGTCGTATATGTGCCAGCTCATGGACAATAATGTATTGTATCACATCTTGGGGTAACTTCATCATCATGCTGTTAAAAGTCAATACGTTCTTTGCCGAACAACTCCCCCACTGTCGTTTTGTTTTACGAAAACGTATCTCTAGAGGAGATAAAGACATCTTTTCTGCCCAAAGGGTTACCCATGAGGGTATATATTTCTTTGCTTCTCTTTTATAAAAATCATCAACATGTTTTTGAAAAAGTATTTCATCATAACGATGATAGAAAAGTGTAAAATGTTTTTCATCAAATACTAACTGTGTCTTTTTTTTGCTGTGTTCTTGCAAAAGAAAAGGGTACGCTTCTCCCATAAAATAAAGTGTAGGATTATTGGAAAAATCTAAAGATTTTCCTTTTCTTTGCTGTAATTTTACTCTTGACTTCTCTATCCATGATGCTTTTTTAAGTAGAAGTTGTTCTATTTTACGTAAAGATACTTTGGGTGACTTGATCAAAAGTTCCCCCCTCTCATCAAAAGAGAGATATATATGTTTGAGTTTGGGGTTCACAATATGTCTATATTGGGGGAGAAGGCTCATTGTATGAGACTAGTTCAGCATTCTATTATTTTTAAAAGTCACTCTTCTTGCTACGGATCCATCTTTTCTGTAAAGATAAGCAACACCATTTCGTATACCGTTTCTATAAGGAATTGTAGCCATCACATCACCATTTTCATATAGGTCTTTTTGTGTACCCTCTATTCTGCCATTGACATAAGGTGTAATACGTATCACTAAACCTTTTTCATTATAAAGTTTCACTTTCCCGTGTTTCACACCATTTCGAATAGGCTCAATGGAAATCACATTCCCCTCATATCCATACCGTTTAATGATCCCGTTCCTACCTGCTTTATCATCCATGATGTATTCCGTACGTACTTGACCACCGGTATAATACTCTTTGGTAATCGTTTTACCAGAAAGACTTGGCCCATCACATGCGGTAAAAAAGAACAGAGTAAAAAGTGAAAGTAAAAAGTATTTCATTGCAAACCTTTAGTTAGTAAATTAATACCATTAGTATACAATAAATTACTTTGTATCTCTACGTAAATACCCTACATGGAGTAGGGAATATTAATCTGCATTCATCTCACTTTCTTCGACGGCAAGCCCTTCTCCAAAACCGAGTGCCTCTTTTATTTTACCTTCTATCTCAGCCATCATTTCAGGATTTTCTTTGATGGTGATTTTGGCATTTTCTTTACCCTGCCCCAATTTTTCTGAACCATAAGAGAACCATGCCCCTGATTTATCGACAATGTCCATTTTTACACCATAATCAATAAGCTCCCCTACATAAGAGATACCCTCTCCAAACATAATGTCAAACTCTGCCTGTCTAAATGGCGGGGCTACTTTGTTTTTTACAACTTTGGCTTTTACCCGGTTACCTATGCTGGACTCTCCGGATTTAAGTGTAGCAATACGTCGCACATCAATACGT
The DNA here is from genome assembly GCA_015661535.1 of Sulfurovum sp. Lineage (GTDB taxonomy): Bacteria > Campylobacterota > Campylobacteria > Campylobacterales > Sulfurovaceae > Sulfurovum. The sequence continues at coordinate 2,828 of DQVY01000132.1, forward strand.
ACAGAACAGTAAAATTTCAGTGCATTTCCTCCCGTGGTTGTCTCAGGAGAACCGTACCCCATGGTACCGATTTTCATACGGATCTGATTAATGAAAATAACGGTCGTATTGGTTTTATGTAAAATGGCTGTCAACTTACGAAGTGCCTGAGACATCAGTCTTGCCTGAAGTCCCACATGGGTATCTCCCATGTCACCTTCAATTTCAGACTTTGGTGTCAATGCCGCTACAGAATCGACAACAATAAGATCCACTGCACCCGAACGTGTCAATGTTTCAAGAACATCCAGGGCCTGCTCACCAAAGTCCGGTTGAGATACCAACAAATTGTCTGTATCAACGCCCAGATTCTTGGCATACACAACATCCAATGCATGTTCTGCGTCAATAAAAGCACATACCATATCTTGTTTTTGCGCGGAAGCGATGGTTTGTAGTGCCAATGTTGTCTTACCTGAAGATTCAGGACCATATATTTCAATAATACGTCCTTGAGGAATACCGCCAATCCCCAATGCCATATCAAGACCCAAGGAGCCGGTAGAGATACATTCAATAGGTTCAAACTCCTTATCTCCCAATCTCATCAGTGTACCTTTACCAAACGTTTTGTCTATTTGCTTGATTGCCATATCGAGTGCTTTTTGTTTTTGTGCGTCCATTGCCATTGTCATATCCTTAACCTTTATGTTGAAATCATTTTATCTAAATAATCATAGTCTTCTATTATTTATTTAGTCATAGGAGCAGTTTAATACAATTTAGAAAAAATATGCAAAAATATGTCAAATTGTCATATTTTTATAGATAAAAGCCAAAAATCATACCTAAATCCAAACCATGCTAAAATACATCCATTATAAAACAAGGTCACATTATGCCAACAACCATACAACTCGCCCATTCTCCCGATGCTGATGATATCTTTATGTACTATGCCATCAAATTTGGCTGGGTTGACACCAAAGGATATGCATTTGAGAACATTGGCCTTGACATTGAAACACTGAATGTGGAAGCATTAAAAGGCACCTATGATGTTTCCGCGATCTCTTTTGGCATGTACCCACTCATCCAAGATGAATATGCTTTACTTCGTACTGCAGTCAGTTTTGGAGAGGGCTACGGACCTAAACTTATTAAACGTAAAGAGAAACAGCTCAAACGCAACTTTAAAGTAGCGCTTTCCGGAAAATATACCACAAATGCGATGCTCTTTCGTATCTATTACCCTGATGCACGTCCTGTCTATATGGACTTTCTAGAGATAGAAGAAGCGGTAGTGAGTGGAGAGGTTGATGCCGGGGTACTGATCCATGAATCCATCTTGGATTTTGACGAAAACCTTGAAGTGGAAAAAGAGCTTTGGGATATTTGGGTAGAACTTGCAGGAGAAGGGTTACCTCTTCCTCTTGGCGGTATGGCTGTACGAAGAAGTTTACCGTTAAGCCGGGCTATAGACATAGAGAACATTTTGATCGATGGTGTGAAGGTAGCCAATGAGAAGAAAGAAGTGCTCTGTGCAAAGTTAGAAAAAGACAAGTTAGTACGTATCTCTTCGGATATGCTTCGCAAATACCTAGATATGTATGCCTCGGATGAGTCTGTGGAATTAAGCGAACTTCAACTCAAAGCACTAGATACACTGTATGAACTAGGCTTTACACATGGACTTTGGGATGCTCCCGTGAAAACAGAAGACTATCTCATCCCTAAAGAGTATAAAGCTTTACGGAACAGCTGATGTTTTTTAAAACCATCGACTTCTCCAAATCCTCCAGTATCAAAGTAGGCCAGGCTACAGAAGTCTTGATCATAGAAAAAGGAGACCCTCTCCCACAGGAAAGGTACCTCATTGGTGCGGCCAATAACCTACTCATTTCACCCAACCCTCCTCCACTTATGATGCTCTCGAAAGACTTTGCCTACATAAAAGAGGAAGGAGACTTTTTAGAGATAGGATCTGCCATGCCTACTGGCCGTATTGTCTCTTATGCCAAAAAACACAACTTGGCAGGTTTTGAATTTTTTTCCAAGCTTCCTGGCTCCCTTGGTGGCATGTTAGCCATGAATGCAGGAGTGAAAGAGTATGAGATCTTTAATATTTTACATAGTATTCAGATAAACGGAAAATGGATACTTGGTAAAGATATTGCACATGGGTACCGATTTGCACATCTTGGCGGCATTGCCACAGCTGCAAGATTTGAAAAGAAAAAAGGCTTTTCACAAATATTACTTGATTCGCTTATACATCTACGATCCAACCAACCACATGAACCTTCTGCCGGGTCTGCCTTTAAAAATCCAGAAGGCGACCATGCAGGAAGACTTATAGAAGAAGTAGGCTTAAAAGGTTTTCGAAAAGGAGACATGCAATGGAGTACTGTACATGCAAATTTTTTAGTGAATATGGGGAATGGTACATTTGAAGATGCCAAATATCTCATCGATTTAGCAAAAGAAAAAGTATTTACTGAGTGTGGGGTTCTACTCATTGAGGAGATCAAACTCCTCTAAAAGCAAGGGTAAAGATAAAAACTATTTTACAGGTGCCGGACCATTTTCGGTATCGCCTTTGTAGAGGCAACGTACACATCTAATATAATTGGTTCTTGAACTTTTTTGCTCGTACACATATGCATCTGCAGGATAGACAACATAGTGTCTTCCCGCTTGTGCAGGAGTAGAGGACCAAAAGTCTGTATCTCTAAAATAGGTAAAGACCTGCCCATGTATTCTATGTACACTTTGCAACTCATCTGAAGTAGGAAGTCTCCAGTCGGAATATCCTGCATACTCCAAATCTCTACAGTATGCTTCAGCATGTCTCCACACACCTGACTTTCCTATAGATTTATTACGCTTGGAAGCACCAGCTTCTGCATCTGTATAGAGTTGGTCTTGCCACATAAGGTCTGCAGCTTCCTGTATATATACTTTTTCTGCTTTACAGGGAGTGCCTATCGCTTCTACCGGAGACAAGTTTGGTGCAAAATTACCACCTGCCATTAAAAATGTTGCCAACGCTGTTGCTACCAAAATCAGTAGTTTTTTCATCTATCTATCCTTTGTTATCCAATATTATTCAATATGATAATATAACATACATCAAAACAAGCTAAATTTTGCGTATTATTATAAATTATGCGTGTATCTCTATTTTTACACCCTTCTCAACAGCTGCCCAAAGTCTATCCATAGCAGAATTTGGTACTGCCATACATCCCTCTGTCCAGTCTCGAGAAAGGGTAAAATCATCTCCTCTACCATCTGCATTCCATTTAGGCTGTCCATGAATGGTAATATACCCTCCAGGACTAACACCTCTTGCCCGAGCTCTCGCTTTGTCGGCTTCATTGGGGTAAGAGATCATTAATGATTTATAGAGTCTGTTATCACATTTTTTTCTTACAATACTGTAAGAACCCTCCGGCGTTCTGTAATCGCCGGCTTTAACCTTATTCCCCCCGTTTGCCCCGCCATTGGCCCCCAATGAAATACGGAACTTATCAACAAGCTTTCCATTTTTATACGTATACATCATGCGCTTTTTCTTATATACCACAATTTTATCTATCTTACTACTGTGGTCTATCTCTGCTCCCCTGGAAAGCTCATTGATACACTGTTTGGTTGCATAAGGTGTCTTATCTACTTTCCCGTACGCTACCTTTGAGTCCCCACAACCACTCATCAAGAGAACACATGATGCTCCCAATATACCCAATTTAACTCTCATATTTTCTCCTAAATACACTACATTAACCCCAATCTTCATTTTTATGCCTTGATTTATGTTTATCTTTTTTATAAGACGTGCCATTTTTTAGTTTCTGCAAACGGTTTAAATTACTCATCTCCGCCTCTCGTATATCATTCAATGATTTATCAGAAAAGAGTTCGACTGCACAGGTTTGCGCATAGAGTCTTTCAATATACGATTTAAGCTGCTGATGATACTCCGAATCAAGTTGTACAGTTTCTTTTTCATCAAACTTTTTTTTAAGTTCTTCAAATTTTACCATAAAACTTTGAGAGCAAACATCTTCATTGCGCAACATGCGAAAAATATTTTTGGAGATCTTTTCCAATTCAGCAATATACTTCTGACGATTGAATTTATCGATCTGCTTTTGTGTATATTTAATGTATGCTCCTTTATCGAATAGTAATAGGTACACCTTCGCGTACTGCATACCATAGATCTTTCATTGCCTCATTGGTCACAGCAACACATCCCTGTGTCCAATTTCGGGCAAGGGTATAGCTGTCACCTTTGCCATCTGCATTCCATTTAGGCTGTGCATGTATGGTAACCGCACCTCCGGGGTTGACACCTCTTGCCTTGGCTTTTTGTATGTCTGATGGTCTAGGGTAAGAGATACAAAGAGAACGGTAATATTTGGGAGAACACAGTTTTCTGTGAATGAAGAACTCTCCTTCTGGTGTTTTATTATCCCCTTGCTTTTGCTTGGCACCCACTGGGTTTTTACCCAAAGAAACAGGAATAACCCGTTGCACTTTACCATCTTTGTATAAATACATTTTACGCTTTTCCTTGATCACCAAAATACGGTCAATACTTCCTTCTGCACTATAATCTTTGGCATCCAACAACTCTTCTTTACACTCTTTTAAATTATAATGGTCTTTTGGAGGTTTAGGATCTCCACAGGCAACAAACAAGAAAGCTAGAAGGGGAAGTAAATATTTCACTATATGAATCCTTTAAATACATTCGAGGTGCGCTAAAGTATTTTAGCACAAATAAAATAAGGAAAGAGGAAAAAGAAAAATGTGATAATTGGGAAAGGTGATAAACATGTTAAAAAACATGTTTATCAAGGTATGCAAAATATTAACACGCTGCCTTAGCTGCAGAAAGTGCTTCTTCGTAGTTAGGCTCTTCTGTAATTTCCGGTACAGTTTGCTTGTATGCAATTTTACCATCTTTACCGATAACAAAAATAACTCTTGCCGTCACACCTGCCAAAGGACCATCTGCCAAAAGCACACCATAGGCATTTGCAAAATCTTTGTTTCTGAAGTCTGAACACACTTTAATGTTTTCAACACCTGCTGCACCACACCATCTTGCTGCTGCAAATGGAAGGTCCATAGAAACAGTAATCACTTCAACACCGTCAAGCCCTGCTGCTTCTGTGTTAAATCTTCTGGTCTCTGCATCACATACACCTGTGTCTAATGATGGTACCGCGATAACTAATTGTACTTTACCTTCTCCGCCAATTTGCTCATCTTGAAGCATTGGGTTACAGTTAACTACTGTTACTACTGGTGCTGTGTCACCTACGTTTACTTCTGTTCCGCCTAGGGTACATACGATGTCATTTTTAAATGTTACTGTTGCCATTTAATATCCTTTAATTTTTTAGTAAGAAGATTATGACTTAAATAGGATAAAATTTGTCTTAATTAAAGTAGATTCTTTATTTAATGTTCTCTTTTATTAAAAAAATACACACATGAAGCGGTTTCATATGGTTCCTTCCTGCGTGGCTTCGCTTTGCTACGCACCCCAAGGGCATTTCCTTCCTCTGGTCAGGGCAGCACTTCGGTTTCGACACTAAAAACATGAAACTATTCCTGTTTTCTTAACCTGTCTCACATCCCAGGGATTCTTGGGATTCTTCCTAGTTTGGACTGGCGGCAGTACCATCCCCATCCTTTTTTCA
>DQVY01000198.1 GCA_015661535.1 Sulfurovum sp.
ACACAATAGGCTCTTCTATGAGCTTAATTAACCTTTCAGCCATCTCTTTTACCATGCTTTTCTCATCAAGATAAGGCAAAATAAGTGTAAATTCATCCCCACTGATACGTGACAAAAATGCTTCTTTGGGTATGGCTTTTTGTAAACGGGCGGCAACCACCTGTAAAACCTTATCGCCTGCATCATGTCCCAAGGAGTCATTCACCCGTTTAAAACGGTCAAGATCAATAAAAAGAAGTGCGAACTTCGTGCTTTTATGCCTATGCACTTCTGTCCATTTTTGTAACTCTTTGTGAAACTTGTGTCTGTTTGGAAGCTTGGTCAAAAAGTCATAATGCGCCTGATAGTCAAGAGACTCTTTCTCTATCTGCAGCTCTTGTGTACGTTTAAGCACCTTTAATTCTAAGGTATTTGTACTCTCTTCCAGGAGTAAAATGGTATTAACAAACTTTTTTTTAAACATATAGATAACGATCAAACCAATGAGAATTGGTGTGATCTGCAAGACAATATACTCATAAGTATGATAGCCTAAAGTCTTAAAATAAAACAAAAATGCCAAATACCCCAATGCAATAATCAGACCCGTATAAATACTTGTCACCAAAAATGAAGCAATGATCAAGATGAGGACCCACGCTGTAGCAGGTGTTGTTGGCTCAATATAATAGCCATAAAAAATAGCAAAAGAGTACAGGGTCACAGAGAAGTAAACCAGGTGCTGATAATTGTCTTTGCCCATGATCCTTGCAAAAAGAATAGAAAAAATATTTACAGAAAAAGCCACAATATAAGGCAGTGCCCTTTCTATATGGTCATCCATATAGTAGAGGGCAACAGGTAAAATATAAGCAAATGACATAAGAAACAATAAGGCATTGGTTACTACATATTTTGTCTCAAGTTCATATTCATCAGAGGCAAACGTATATCCGCTGCGTAATAAGTCTGAAATGCGCATATCTTGACTCCCCTAAAAGATACTAATGCTTTATATTACTATAATAGATATTAAGAGTGTACCCTAAAACATAGCATAGGCAGTCACAATTATGTGCTTAAGCCAAAGAGGGGTATAATCACACAATTAATTTCGAAGGAATCACGTATGGGTAGAGCATTTGAATACCGAAAAGCAGCAAAAATGAAACGATGGGGGACCATGTCAAGAGTCTTCCCAAAACTAGGTAAGATCATCACTATGGCAGCCAAAGAAGGTGGTATGGACCCAGATATGAACCCTAAACTTCGTACAGCCATCCTCAATGCCAAAGCCCAAAATATGCCTAAAGACAACATCGATGCAGCTGTCAAAAGAGCTGCGGCAAAAGATTTGGCAGACATCAAAGAGCTGACCTATGATGTCAAAGCCTCTCACGGGGTACAAATGATCATAGAATGTGCCACAGACAACAACACAAGAACCGTTGCCAATGTCAAAGCCATACTTGTACGTAACGGTGCAGAAATGCTTACTTCTGGTTCACTTAACTTTATGTTTACACGAAAATGTGTCTTTGTCTTTAACAAAACGGACGAAATGGACCTTGAAGAGATAGAATTAGAGCTTATAGACTTTGGTCTAGAAGAGATAGAAGAAGACGTAGAACCGCAAGAAGATGGAGATGACATCAACATCGTAAGGGTCTATGGAGACTTTACCTCTTTTGGAGAACTTTCAAAAGCACTCGAAGATTTAAACATCGAAGTCAAATCTGCCAAACTGGAGTACATCCCCAACACGACCATTGAACTTTCAGAAGAACATATGGAAGAGTTAGACACACTCATCGATAAACTTGAAGAAGATGAAGATGTGCAAGCTATCTATACCAATATAGCCTAACCTAGCTAAAGGTGCGTAATACGCACCCTAGATCAATGCTGTCCGTACTGCTCCACAAAACTTTCATAATCACCTTCATAATCGATCACCGTACCATCTTCATTGAGTTTAATGATCCTGTTTGCAAAGGCATCGATGAGTTCTCTATCGTGTGAAACACAGATGACCCCGCCTTTGTAGTTATGCAGTGCTTCACCAAGGGCTACAATAGCCTCAAGGTCAAGGTGGTTGTTTGGCTCATCCATGACCAAGAAGTTTGAAGAGTCCATCATGATCTTAGAAAGCATCACACGGTGTTTTTCTCCACCGGAACAGGCATCTATCTTTTTCTTTTGTTCTTCTCCGGAGAAAAGCATACGACCCAGTGTTTTTCGAATGTCATCAATGTGCCACTTCGGGTCAAAACCTTGTATCCATTGCGGCAGTTCATCATCACCCACAACTAGGTCTGTCGTATTTTGAGGAAAATAACTGTAAGTAATCGTCTGTCCCCATTTCATCGTTC
>DQVY01000041.1 GCA_015661535.1 Sulfurovum sp.
AGTAATGGCTTCATCACTGTGATGACATAAATGCTCACATTCTCCCCTCTGTCTAAAGAGTAAAGAGCTGTTCTCAGCAGTGCTGTCTGCCAAAGAGAGTTCCATAGATTTTTTGATATAACGCAAGGCACTTTTGAAGTCGGCACTTTTTTTTGCATAGGCAGAGGCTTCAAGATTTAAGGCAGCAAGTAAAGCTTTATCTTCTACATAGATACTTGCAATATTTAAATGGTTCACACACCTAAGTAAATACGCACGATCGATATCTTCTCTTTTATGTGCTAGCGCTGATCCAATTTTATAATGAATTTTAACGCTCTCATCAGCCACGATCATATGCTTCAGACTCTCCTGCATTTGATCATGCAAAAAACGATACTTTTTCTCCTGTTGGTACTTACTGTTATGTATGATCCAACCGGAGCAGAGTGCTAAATACAGGGTCTCATCAAATATACTGTCATCGTTAAAGACATTTTTTAACAATACATACGAAAAAGTATTCCCTATATAAGAAGCCATACACAAAAGGTTCTGTACATCTAAAGGAAGTGAATCTATATTTTTTTCTAAAAGATCAAAAACATTGTCCGATATTTGTGTGCTATTGATCCTTTCTAGGTCACAACGCCACTTAAACAGCTCCATATCAAACCACAATACCCCTTCAGTATCCAGTAATTTTAAGTACTGTTTTACAAAAAATGGATTTCCTTTGGTCCTCGCATAGATAACATAAGAAACTTCTTTGGTTTCTAACAGGTCAATACTTTCACTAATTAATGTGTCAATATCATTTTCACTAAGTGCAGAAACTTTTAGCCTATCGACTTTTATTGTATTCTTTGAAAGATCATTTAGCATTGCAGTGAAGTGTTCGTGAGAAGATATTTCAAGATCATCACCCCTGTAGTTTAAAAAGAAAACAATATTTTCAAACTTAAAAAGTACATTTTTGATCCACTGCAAAGTAACTGTATCTGCCCATTGGATATCATCAACATAAATACAAAGAGGTTTTACTGCATCAATAAATATCTCCATAAATCGAACCAAGATTGTATCTAAATTCAATACATTGTCTGAAATATTTTTCTTAGAAAAGGGTTCTCCCAAAATAATAGCGATCTCAGGTATTAGGGGTATTAAATGATAGGCGTCATCTCCCAAAATATTTTGAAGTTTTCGTCTATACCCTTGCAAGGTCTTATCATCTTCTGTAATGATCTGTCTTAACATATCACTTAAGGCACTGTAGAGCAGTTGGTAAGGTGTATTTTCTTCACTGTAGTCAAGTTTAAAGCTGCAAATATGCGAAAAATTGTTTCTGTTCTTTTCAATGATGGTATCTACAAGTGCTGATTTACCAATGCCTGACTTTCCATACACGAGCATCACTCTATTCTCACTACTTGCTTTTGAGTCAAGAATATATTGCAGAGTAACAGCTTCTTTTTCTCTACCGTAGATCGTGTTTTTTGTATACAGTTCCCGAAGATTATTAAAAGTATCTATCGTAAAACTATTGATCTTTCCTTCTTGCTCTACACTTTTCTGTATCTTAGTCAGATCGATCATGACAGAGACAATATCATGGTAACGTTCGGATGGATGGATCGCCATCATTTTTTGTATGATCAAGGAGATCATGGGGGAGATATTTTCATCTTCTTGTGAAAGAAGAGGCACTTTTTGTGTTAAAACATTGTGAGAAAATGTAAAAATGTCAGCAGTGGCATATGGTAACTTTCCCAGTAACATTTTGTAAAATATAATACCTAAAATATAAATATCACTTGCCTGAACTGTCTCTTTTTCATCGTTTGAAAATTGTTCCGGTGCCATATAATACATATTTTCCGAATCAAATGTATAATAGGCTTTATCTGTAGATAGTTGTACTGCATAAGTATTGTCTATCAATATCGTATGCGGTGAGAGATATGGCACAAGCTTATCTTGCTTGTGTACTGCAGAAACAGACTTGCAGATTTCTATAGCGATAGATAAAAACATAGGTATATCTATTGTATGGGTCTCCAAAAAATCATTAAGCTGATAATATGTATTGGATGCCATACTTCTCTGCATGTTTTACTCCCCAGTACTACAGTATATTTCAATAGTATAACAAAAGAGACTTAATAGTAAAAACGGGGGTCTAAATTATTATTTTTTATTATCTATAGCCAAATAATCATCTACCATTTTCAACTTCAAAAATTTACTCAATCCTCTATGAATTTTAATCAACAGACTGTTTCATCTTCACTAACATCACTCTATTGTTTTATAATAGTCAATCACTCTTGGGTCTACATGGATCACCCTGCGAAGATACTGCGTTAGGTCTCCTTTGTTAAAATCTAACTTTAGATTTTTAGGGTTCACAGCCCTTGAGATGGCCACATAGAACTGGCTTGGGGCAAAAATGTTGTCTACATTACATACCAGATTGTCTATACTCATACCCTGAGATTTATGAATGGTCACTGCATAGGCAAGCTTTAACGGAAACTGAGACAGTGTGGCAAGAGACATGGTCTCTACTGTACCATCTTCTTTGACCAGCATATCTAAAAGGTCAAATTCATGCCGCTCCACACGTACATACTCTGCCTCTTTTTTAACAATAAGATAATCCTCCTCTATCTTATGTAAAATACCTCTTTCACCATTCACAAACTTTCCCCATTTATTGACAGTAAATAAAATGGGAACCCCCTCTTTGAGAGTGAGCTGTTCAGAGATAGGAAGCATTTTTTTCCAGCCTAAGAGCTTTTTTTCATGTACGGACCCAAACATCTCTATGTTGGCAAAGAGTATGGTCTCTTCTGTATCCAGTTCATTGATCTTGGCACGGTTGGTCTGCTCTACTTCCAGGTTACGTCCATACAGATAGGTAGGGTCTTTTTCCATCTTTTCATTGTTCCATAAGCGCATCATATAGGCCACAACCTCTTCATCACACACACCTTTTCGTACCTTGGAAAGTATATGGGTAAACTCCCCGTCTGTGGTACGTTTCATTTCTGTGAGTTCTACGACCATCAGGTCAAATCTCTCCCATGCCAACGATTCAAAGGCATAGAGCTGCTGACCAAAGACATCTTGTTTGTTTGTCTGTTTCAGCACAGGAGGAAGCTGAAAAAAGTCTCCTACAAACAGTACTTTGCCTAAGTAACCGTAGTTGTTGAGTCTGTAGGCTATCATGTCGAGAAGGTCAGTACTTACCATGGAGATCTCATCGATGATGATAAGATCTGTGGCTTTGAGTACTTTTTTTAAGTCCATCAAACGTTTTTTGGCACGTTTGTCACTCTGGTTAAGCTCATCAAAATTGGAAGAGATACCAAAGACAAAAAAACTATGTACGGTAAAGCCACCAATGTTCACAGCACTCACACCTGTAGAACCCAAGGCAACCACCTGTTTCGCACTTTTTCTGTAGTCAGAGATGACTTCATTGGTAATATAACTCTTCCCTACACCAGCCCCGCCTGTTAAAAAGACATTAGAATGTTTCAGTGCTTCTAACACTTCTCTTTTATCACTCAAAATCCAGCCTTGTCTATAAGTCCGCCTTGGCATCGGCCTCTTGTGCTTTTACCTTGTGTAAGCAACGTGGCAAGATCAGCACTCTCACCACTTAAATGCAGCCACAATTCACTTATCAGCCCATTTTTACATTTTAACTCTACACGTGTACCTGTACCCGCACCAAAACTTCTGTTAAAAAGCGTACGTACCTGTTGCAGTGTAACTCTTTTTCCTATGTTTTGTCGAAAGAATTTTCCCACTTTTGAGTCATTTACCTGTTTGACCAAAGCAAGGGCATCAGAAAAATATCTATTGGCATCTGTTCCGTAACAGGTACCATGTTTAACCCACTGGTGTTTATGAAGATTTGAGGCAAGTCCAGGCATCACAGAAGTTAACTCTTTTTGTACACTTTCTTCAAGATCCAGATCAGGTAATTTATGCCATTGCTTATGTTTATCAAGACTTAAAAGC
>DQVY01000259.1 GCA_015661535.1 Sulfurovum sp.
AATTATTTTTTTGGTCTTTTTGTACCGTATTTAGAACGTGCAACTGTTCTACCTTGAACACCAGAAGCATCAAGTGCACCACGAACAATGTGATATTTTACACCTGGTAAATCTTTAATTCTACCTCCACGTACTAGCACGATAGAGTGTTCTTGAAGGTTATGACCTTCACCACCAATGTATGAGATTACTTCAAATCCTGATGTTAATCTAACTTTTGCAACTTTTCTTAAAGCTGAGTTAGGTTTTTTTGGAGTTGTTGTGTAAACTCTTGTACATACGCCTCTTCTTTGAGGACAGCTTACGAGTGCAGGTGATTTTGATTTTTTCACTTGCTTTTTACGTTCTTTACGAATCAATTGGTTAATTGTAGGCAAATCGTTTCCTTTAATGTATTTCCACTTAGCATTTACATGCTTCAGTTGGTTAGTTTGAATTGAGATCAATGTCTCTTGAATCTGGGTTCTTACACCACATAATAACGCTTAAATAAACGCTTTTATCTAGCCTAAATCGTACAGATTTTTGGAGGCATATTATATCGAAATATTCTTTTATTTGTCTTATGCTTAATAAGGGGAGGTCTTTTGCAAGTCGGGATGTAGCCACCCCAACGCATAACTAAACTAACTACTCAGCCACAGCTAATTCAATATCATCATTGTCAATCATACCAGTACCTACTGGTATAAGACGACCGATAACAACGTTTTCTTTAAGATCTTCGAGCATATCAACCGTTCCTGCAATAGACGCAGAAGTCAATACTTTTGTTGTGTCTTGGAATGATGCTGCAGAAATAATAGAATCTGCTCCCACCGCTGCACGTGTAATACCTACAAGCATTGGTTCAGCAATTGCTGGTTCTCCACCAAGGTTAATGACTGACTGATTTTCTTCTTGGAACTTACGACGGGAAATGATATCTCCAGCAATAAATTTAGAATCTCCAGATTCAACTACTTTAACCTGTCTCATCATTTGAGAAGTAACTATTTCAATATGTTTATCGGAAATATTAACCCCTTGTCTACGATAAACCATTTGTACTTCTGAAACAATATATTCATACAGCGCTTTCTCGCCTAGTGCTGCTAAAATATCATGGCTTGAGACAATACCGTCTGTCAATTTTTCACCTGCATGTACATATTCACCTGGATGTACAAGTGATACCTTGTTTTTATCAATAAACTGCTCTGTAATTTGATTATTTTCTCCAGATATAATAAGTCTCTCTTTCCCACGTAATGGTTTACCAAAACTTACCACACCATCAATTTGTGCAATCAAGGCAATATCTTTTGGTCGTCTGGCCTCAAAAAGCTCTGATACTCTTGGAAGCCCCCCTGTAATATCTTTTGATTTAATAGCTGCCTTAGGTGTCTTTGCTAAAATATCCGCGATACTTACTTCCGCTCCATCTTGAACAAATAAAATCGTTTTAGGATCCAATTGGTATCGAATTAATTCACCACTTGCTGTTGCAAGTACAATCGCCGGCTTATATGCTGTAGGGATATACTCATTTAATTCAAGTCGTGTATCTCCTGTCACCTCATCAAATTCTTCAATGACAGTCACACCAGGAATAATATCCTCAAACTTCAAGGTACCTGCCTGCTCTGCTATAATCGGTTCAGAATACGGATCCCACTCCGCAATGACAATCTGCGTTGATACCTCTGGTGCAGATAGTGTGTCTCCTCTTTGTACATTGGCATCATTATCAATCTGGACTACTGACCCTCTTGAAATATAATGTCTGGCTGCTTCCCTGTTATTTTCATCAACAATCACTGCAAAAAGACCTTTTTCTTCCACCTTCGCACCTGCTCTTATCGTATCATGTGCCTCAAGATAATCACCTTTCAGTAAGAAGAACTTTACTCTACCTTTTGACTCAGAAAGGACTTCTTGTGTGACAGGTGCACCATTTTCAACTTTAAGTTCAGAAGCAAATGGAACACGAGATGGTACTGACCACCCTTCTTTTATCACTTCAACAATAGAATCACCTTCTTCAACACTCTCCCCATGACTAAGTGGTAAGAAAAGTTTTCCTTCCACTTTACCTGCAACACCTGCAAGTTCATTTGATTTTGCAACATCTGATTTTCTCAGGTTATATTTTACTTCATCTTTTCCTTTTGCTACCACTGAAATTAGAATTTCATCATGGGATACTATCACAGAAACTGTACCTGAAGTTACTGCTTTGATTTTTGGTTCTACCAAAAGTACACCAGCATTTCTTCTGTTAGCAACAATAAGGTTACCTTCTGTATTTTTATATACATTAAGATTGTAATACCTGACAAATCCTTCTTTGGTTGCCACAACTGAACGTTCTTCTTTACCTGCGGTTGCCGTACCACCTGTGTGGAAAGTACGAAGTGTAAGCTGTGTACCTGGCTCTCCAATGGACTGTGCTGCAATAACACCTACTGCTTCACCACGCTTCACTATTTTGTTATCCGCCATATTGAGACCATAACATTTTGCACATATACCTTTAAGTGCTTTACATGTTGATGGTGCCCTCATCACTACCGAACGAACACCCGCTTCTTGTACCCGTGTGGCCGTCTCTTCATCTATCATTGTACCTTCTGAGACAAGTACTTCTGATGTGATAGGATCAATCACCGCTTCAGCAAGAACTCTACCATAGATTCTATCTGCCAATGGTTCAATCATCTCATTACCCACAACAATATCTGAAACTTCAACCCCTTCATGTGTACCACAATCCGTTACCGCAATCTTCACATTTTGTGCCACATCGATGAGTTTTCTTGTCAAGTACCCTGCATTGGCAGTTTTAAGTGCTGTATCAGCAAGACCTTTTCTAGCCCCATGCGTAGAAATAAAGTATTCAAGGACATTCAGTCCTTCACGGAAGTTTGACGTAATAGGTGTCTCAATAATTGATCCATCCGATTTCGCCATAAGACCCCTCATACCAGAGAGTTGACGTATTTGAGCAGCAGACCCTCTAGCCCCTGAGTCAGCCATCATATGCACGGAGTTAAATCCATCTTTATCCGCTTTAATTAGTGTCCTGAGACCTTCTGCAATATTATTGTTCGCATCTGTCCAAATATCAATAATTTTATTGTAACGCTCTTGGTCTGTTAGTAA
>DQVY01000123.1 GCA_015661535.1 Sulfurovum sp.
ACTTTATGACAAACTCTGATTTGCCCATAGTGGTATATTTTTGGGCACTTTGGTGCGGGCCGTGTTTGTCTATGGCGCCACATTTTGAGAAAGCTGCTCTTACCATGTCACTCGAAGCACAGTTTTTAAAGGTGAACAACGATAACGAGCAGACTTTAGGCTCTAAATATATGATAGTTAATATACCTGCGGTACTTATGATTAAAGAGGGGAAAGAAGTGGCTAGGTTTACGGGTATGCGTAGTAGTAAACAAATACAAAAGTGGGTTACGCAGTATATTTGAGTCAATGTTAAGCTATAATGACAGATCTAAAATAAGGCTAACCCATGGCAAAACACCCAGCACTGCTACAACACTTTCGCTCTTTCGCATATCAGAATAACATACAAGACTTTGACAAGGCGTTGGAGTACTTTACTGTCTTTGGTGGTACGGGGTGGAAGCTGGATGTCTCTAAAAGTGTAGATACACTTATAGAAGAGAAAATACTCTCTAATTATGAGCCTTTGCATGAGAGTATGACGCGGTATACGCACAATAATGGTCTGTATCATATGATGTTGACCATTATAGCTTTGGGTGTGAACCATGAGAATGATGTGTTTAAAAAAGCCAAAGTAGGTAGGGACAAAGGTGAAGAAGCCATAGACTACCTGGTCAGTAAAAGTTTAATTAAGTTTGATCTATCGGTTGAAGAACCTTTAAAAGAGGAGGGTGGTAAATCGGACAGGATCTTGTTTGATTTGCCTTTTATGCGTTTTTGGTTTGCTATGGTGTCGCCTAATTACCAAAGTATTTCTCAGAAAAACTATGATGAATTCAGACAAAAATGGCAGAAACAAAGGGATAATTTTTCTATTTTATGGAGTAATATTTTGCTCTTGGACCTGGTTCAAGAAAGTTTTAACGAGAAGTGTAAAGAGGATCCTATTGTAAAAATAGGCAGCTACTATGATAAAAAAACAGAGATAGCCATTTTGACCAAAAGAAAGTCTGGATCAATGATTGCAGGTGCCTCTAAATATTCTAAAGATGCAGGCAAAATAAACATGATGCATACACTAATAGAAAAGTGTGAAAAAGCGGAACTGGATATTGGTGATTATGTACTTTTTTCAAAAAATGGATTTACTCCGGAAGTAGAAGCGTTAAAGGAAAAAGAAGTGACACTGTTAACGCAAAAGGATCTTTCTGTACTCTTAGATAATGTGAACGAGAAAGATCTATTGGTCTATAAGAACAAAAAGTATTAAATACACATAGCCTGTTTGATCTTCTCTTGATTGAGCTTTTTAATGAGTTTGGTTGAAAGTTCAGCATAGCGTTCTTCATCAAGATGTAAATTTGTTTGAATCTCTTCTGTAGCGGTGTCTTCTGCCCATGCTTTTAACAGCTTTAACTCTTTTTTGGTTAGTTTTACTTTAAGTACTTCAAGTAACTCTTCAGGATCTTTAAGTGGATGTACAAGTTTTTTAATGTGTTTTTCTATTTCTTCGTTAAGTGTTGACAAGGTATTTCCTATTTTGTAATTTGCATCATGATATAGTACCCAAATCCTGCTAGGAGAATGGTACCAAAAAGGTTAAGTGCCATGTTGGCAAAAGCATGTGTGTACTGTCCCGATTCAAGTAGAAAAAAGCTCTCTATGGCAAATGTAGAGTAGGTAGTGAGTGCCCCCAGTACGCCAGTGACCAAAAACGTTTTTACATGTGGTGACAGGGATGTGTTGAAATGAAAATAGGCAAAAAGCATACCAATAAGCAGGGAACCAAGAAGGTTTACTGCCAGTGTACCCAAAGGCAGGGCATGTACAAAATGTCTATTGGTCACTCCATTTATAAGCAGTCTTAGGGTTGCGCCCAGGGCACCACCGCTAGCGACTGCGATGATGGTTGTTATACTCGTCATCTATTACCTTTTGCATATCATTTCTAAGCGTGGTGTACCAATCTTTATCTGCTTTACTTACATCGATCGTATCTAAAAAATGGTAATGAACTATAGCAGAATGTGCAGTTCTATTGTGTTCATTTAATAATCTTTTACTTCCGGTGATAACGATGGGTTGTATCTTTAGTCCTAATTTTTCAGCAATGATCTTTGTGCCGCCCTTAAAAGGAAGCAGCTCTTGTCCATCAGTTCTTGTACCCTCGGGGAATATGGCTACAGGACGTTTATAGATATCTCTGGACTCTTCCACATCTTTGATAAATTTACGTAAAGAAGATTTACCCCCTCTGTCAATAGAAATTTGTTCGGCATGGACGAGAAGATTACCAAACCATAAGGTATCAAAAAGTTCTTTTTTCGCTGCCCAGCGCATATGATTGTTTTGAACAGATTCAAGTCCTATAATATCTACAATCCCTTGATGGTTCATAACGAACATATCAGCACTTTTATCCAACTTACCTTGTTTAAGTGCAATACCACCCATCATAAAGAGTGTCAGAGAGTTGATATGATGGACAATGGTGCTTTTGTGCTTCCCGAACAGCATTAAAGCAGGGATCATCAATACAGCGGTATTAAATGAGATGATAAATGCACCCCAGTAAAATCTAATTTTGGCAAATATCTTCATTTTTGATCCATCCTATGATTCCTTCTTTGTATTCTACTTTTTTAAAGTCTGCATGTTCACCGAGTAACATAGTGTCCAATGTTTCATCAATCTTTGTACTTATGGTACTTGTCTCTGTAGGTAAAATATATAAAGAGGCTCCCTGATTCACACATATTTTTTTGTGTGGTATGTAAAATGTGAGGAGTGTGATAAGTGATATCACTGCAAATACAAGATAGAAAAAATCTCTTTTAATTAAAAACATAAGGAAAAAGAAGCCCAGAAGAAACATAAAAAGGTATTTCTTCAGTTTTTCAAAATTGTCTTCTTTGGGGTTTAAGTCTGATTGAGTGACAACCGTTGCATCTTCTACCACTACAGGTACTTTTAAAAATACATATTGTTTTTTAATGGTGTTAAAGTAGGTGAACTTAAGTTCTGTCTGTTCCACAGGGAGTACGACATAAAACTCTGCCTCTACTTTTGCAAACTCCCGGTTTAAAGATTCTGTGTCAGATTCGGATACATTGTTAAGGTACATATCTTCCAGGTTCGCTTCAAAAGCCTCTATGGAGAGTGTCACAATATGGTTCTTTTCATCATAGTTGGATACTTGAGAGTTCTTTATCTTCATGTCAGCAGCGAGTACATGACAAAAATCATCTCTTTTTTTTAATTTTTTGATGGAAATATGTTGAGCAGGAAAGGTCTCTTCTGTCGTATCAGAAGATATATGAAGTGCAGGAATACGAAGGTCTTGTGTCTCTGCCTGAAAGTAAAAGGTATAAAAACTGTCATCTCCGTTACGTACAATGAGAGGTTGATCGAACAATGGCTGTAAATTACTCGAACGGTCAAAGGTAAATTGCTTGTGGCTGTCACCTTTTTCACCAATACCTATGATGGTAACGGGAAA
>DQVY01000098.1 GCA_015661535.1 Sulfurovum sp.
AAAAACTACCAAAGCTATGAATGCAAGGAACAGTGTTACATTTCCCATGTAACCCGCAATACCATGCTCACCTTTTTTTCTCAATATATAAAGCGTATAAACCATGAGTAGTAAAATAAATGCATTTATCAGAGAAAGAAGATAGTTATGGGTGAAGATGATATTGATAGATAAAAATATACTATTGATGATAAGCGTAATAAAAAGCATAGCATTTAAAATAAGTACTTTAGTCTGTAATGGGTTGTAGTCTTCAAACTCAAATGAAGCAAGAAAGAGTTCTTTTAATTTTGGTTTCATACTGTTCTTTTTTATTTAAGTATAACCTATCTAGTCAAAATTGTGCATAAAAGATGCATGCTGTTTTACGATATTTCTCTACTTTACCTTGTAGATCACTGCATACATCAATGGGACATAGTAGAGATTTAAAACCGTAGCCCAGGCAATACCAAAGCCAAGACTTACTGCCATCGGCTGCAAGATAAGTGCCTGGCCTGAAGCAAAAAATATCAAAGAAGAGAGACCAAGTACCGTTGTAACAGAGGTCAATAAAATTGGACGGAGTCGCATGCCTGCTTTGTGTGTCATTTCATCATACGTTTTGCTTCCTTTAATGAAATCCAACATGATGAGGCCATCATTGACAACCACACCGGCAAGCCCTATGACACCCATCATACCAGGCATGGTCATGTGAATACCCATGAGTTTGGTACCCAGTAAGGCACCAAAGAGAGAGAGTGGAATGGTGGTGAGTATGATCAATGGTAACACCAAAGAGTTAAACATCCATACCAAAGTGATGAAAATGAGAAAAACAGCGATCATCAATGCTTGGCCCATCTCTTTTTTGAGCTTGGCATTCTCTTTCTCTTCCCCTTTGATTATCAGCTTGATACCCTCCTTGCGCAGTGTGTCAAGCAGTGGTTTTAATTGGTCCATGACCTCAACAGTGGTGATGACTTTTTTCTCGACACGCGCATAAAGAGAACGTACCTTTTCCCCGTCTTCTTTAAAGATCTTCACAAAACTCTTTTGGTACGTAAAATCACAAACATCAGAAAGTCTCACTACCTGATTACCTTCCGGTGTGGTCAGCTTAAAAGCACCAATGGCCGAAGCATCCTGCTTATATACATCTTCTATTTTGACCCGTACCAAACCTTTGGTATTGAACATTTTTGCATACTCAGCTTTGAGAAATGCCCCTTTAAGTACAGAGGTGATGTAGCCCTCGCTAAAACCAAGGTGCTGCCCATACTCGTTGACACGTAATTTGAGTTCACGTTCCCCTTCATTGGCATTGTCAGCAATATCTGTAACCCCTTTGATCTTCCCTAAAGCCTCTTCCACCCTTTGCATCGCAGCCAACATGGTTTCTCTGTCTTCATGTTCAAAACCTATCTCTATATCATTCCCGACAATACCTGCCTGCTGCACATAGACATTAAACTCTTCATAAAGGTCTTGACCATTGATCTTTTGGTTTTTAAATCTCGCAACAAGTTTCTCTTCTATCTCTTTTGCGATCTCCTGTGAAGTTCGTTTTCTGATCATATCCCTATCATCATATTCTAAAGAAAAAATAGGGTTTATGTAGGTATCAAAAAAGTTTTCTGGTGCTTTTTCATGTAAATTGATAAAGATCTGAAACAGGTTCTCTCCCATTTCAAAACTTTGGTCTTTGTTAAACTTAAACCCGATGACCGAAGTGACCGAATCCATCTCTTCATCATTGAGCATCTCCAACAAAGCTTCTTCCACCTGCGTAACATACACTTCTGTATCATAGAGATCGTTGTTGATGTTTATTTTCCCATTCATATAGACCTGTTGTGCATCAAACTCAGGAAAAAGTTGAAACTTGGTGATGGAGCCTATGGCAACCGTACCCAATATTATGGCACTTACAATAATGAACAGGGAACGTTTTTTATGGAGTAAAAGCTTTCCTAAAAAAGCATCGTACCAGATGATCCACCCTGTCCAAAACCCTTCATCATCTTCCTCATTTTTAAAATCACCCATGGAAAAGAACTCTTTGGAGTGTAGGGGTAAAAAGTAAAATGCCTCAAAAAGAGAACTCAGAAGTAGCACGGAGATCATCACAGGGAGTACCTGCATGAACATACCCATTTTTCCAGACATCATCAAGAGAGGCAAAAACGCAAAGACGGTGGTGAGTGTTGCTGTCAAAACAGCAGGGAACATCTCTACAGCACCATCTATCGCAGCTTCTCTGGGAGCTTTACCCATCTCCATGTGTCGGTAAATATTTTCTGCAACAACGATGGCTTCATCGACCAGCATACCAAGGGCAATGAGTGCCCCTAAAAGTGTCAGCATGTTCAAACTGTAGCCTATCATATCCATGGCAACTAAGGTGATCATAAAACTCGCAGGTATCCCTATGGCAACCACCAGTGCAATACGCATATTGACCGATAAAAGCAGTGCCAAAAAAACCAGAATAAGTCCAAAAAGAATGTTGGAAGAGACCAAATTCAAACGGTTTTTGATCCATATAGAAGTATCGGTATAGGCATCAAATCTCACTTTCTCATACTTTTCATTGAAGCGCACAAGGACTTTACGTATCTCTTTGCTCAGGGCAATGGCATTGCCCTCTTTGCTTTTATTGATATTTAAAGAGATATTTTGTTTGCCGTTATAGTGCGATATCTGTACAGGATCTCCAAGGCCGTAATAGACTTCAGCAATGTCAGCCAAACGGACCCGTTTGCCTCCAATACTTATCAGTGTCTTCCCTAAAGCTTCTGCACTCTTTTCGCCATTGATTGTAGAAATATACAGATGCTCACCCTGACCATCCAAAGTACCTGCGGGGAATATACTAGAAATGTTTGAAATGGCTTTATACACAGAAGCCTTGTCAAGATCATAGGCATCTAACTTTTTCTGATCAATTTTAAGTACCACCTCTTCATCGGTATCACCACGTATCTCAATACTGCTTAAGTCATGAATAAGTGCCAATTTGCTCTTAAGGTCATCTGCTGCTTCGATAAGTTCTCTTTTACTCACATCGCCTGAAACGGCTACCAGTAACAGTGGATACTCATGCACCACAATACGTGCCAGAGGTTCATCCATATCCGAAGGAAGGTCACGCCTTGTTTTGGCAATGATGTCTTTCACATCAGAGAGTACCACTTGCGTGTCATTGCCTGTTTTAATGTCTGCCTTTATGGTAAAACTGCCATTTTGGATACTTGTGTATATGGTGTCTATCTCAGAAAGACTTTTTAGTTCATCTTCAATACTGGAGACGACCATTTTATCCAGTACATCTGCAGATGTACCGACATAGCCGCCCTGTACAGAGATCATATCGAGTGTCGAAGGAGGAAAGATCTCTTTGGCGATATTTTGATAGGCGAAGATAGAAAGCAACAGCATAAACACCATCAAAATGTGGTTGATGATAGGTTTGTCTACTGCAAAACGAATAAAACTGCGTATCATCACAAGCTACTCTGAACCAATAGTAAAAATAGTATCTGTCACTCTATTTTTAAATTTTAATGTCTCTACACTCTGTTCAAGCATTACTTTTTCTGCTTTGAGTGCCGCTACTTCTCTGTACATCTTATTGACCACTTTACTCTCATAATAAATTTGATTAGACAAATATATTTTGATAGTTGTCAAAATGAGGACAATGGACACGGCCATCAAAATGACCATGACCATACCAAAAGTAATACCATTGGCCTCTGTCTTCTTTTTATTACTTGTTTTCATCTGCACCACTGTCTTTTTTAAATCGGAAACTTCTCATCTTTGCAGACCTGCTTCGAGGGTTTTTCTTAAGCTCCTCTTTTGTCGCTGTAACAGGTTTTGAAGAGAATGCTTTGCCCAAAGCATGGTTCTTACCGCAGGTACATCGCATCGCCTGAGGGTCACAGATACAGGACTGCGCCCACTTTTTAAAACGGTTTTTCACCAAACGGTCTTCCAAAGAGTGAAAAGAGATAAGTGAGACCACTTCATTTTTTGTATGTTTTGCTTCCAACGCATCCAACAAGCCCTCGATCTCGCCAAGTTCATTGTTCACCTCTATACGTATAGCTTGGAACATCAAAGTGGCAGGATGTATCTTGGCCCCGGAAGGTATTACTTTTTTTGCGATCTCACTCAAGGCTTTTGCACTCTTTATGGGTGCATTTACCCTCGCTTCTACCACTGCATCTGCCAGTTTTTTATACGAACGTACTTCACCATAGGTATCAAAAATATATTCAAGTTTCTCTTTAGAGTATTCATTTACCACTTCGT
>DQVY01000051.1 GCA_015661535.1 Sulfurovum sp.
AGTACATTTGCCGTCCACTTCATTCTCGCTTTGGCTTCTTTTACCTTGCCTTGGTCAAACATTTTCCATGCTGTGGCACGTTTATAGTACATAAAACCATAGTTTACAGCCATGATCGTCCAGATGATCTCTTTGGACAAGAACAAAGTTTTTAATGCGCCTTTATGTCCTCCTGTTGCGATGGCCATAATAAGCCCTGTAGCAAACAAGAAAATGATAAAAGGCATGACCAGATTAAAGAGTCTGCCCATGGACTGTAATGTAATGCCCAGTCTCTGTTCAGGTTTTAACATCGAGTCCATCACATCAGAGCGTAACATCTGTTCTGCCGTCACACCACCTCTAAATATAACAGGGTGTACCGCCAGACGCATCGCGATCATACCCCCTACCCAGATAATGGCAGACAGGACATGAACAAAAACGATCAACTGTGCATTATTTGCAAAAAAATCTGTCATCTTAATTCCCTCCTTCTAAAATTTCACTTAAATAAACTTTGGCTTCTTCCAATGCGGTAGTGATCTTGGATGCATCTTTCCCGCCTGCCTGTGCAAAGTCAGGACGGCCGCCGCCACCTCCGCCTACGATCGGAGCAATTGCCTTGATCCAGTCTCCGGCTTTCAGCGGTGCCTCTTTTACACCCGCAGCAAGCATCACCTTTTCACCCTTTTTCTGAAATAACATAATCGCAAGTTTCTCATACTTGTTCTTTGCTTCATCAATAAGCTCTTTAATATCGCCACTTTCTACTTCATCAACAATGATATGCACCCCATTGACTTCAACAGCAGACAACTCTTTTTTACTTGACCTTAATGCTGTATTCAATTCATTTTTAAGTGTTTTCACCTGTTCTTTGAGTTTGGCTATTCCGGAAAGAGCATCAACATTTTTAAGTTCTGTTTTCACAGCATTCATCTCATCACGCAGTGCTTTGACTGCTTCGACTGCTGCATTCCCACATATAGCCTCTATACGTCTTACCCCGGCAGAAACACCTGACTCTTTAGTGATCATGAACAAGCCTATTTGTGCCACATTGTCTACGTGTGTACCTCCACAAAGTTCCGTAGAGGCATCACCCATACTTACCACACGTACTTCATCTCCATACTTCTCACCAAAGAGTGCCATGGCACCAGAGTTTTTGGCTTCTTCTATACTCATAAGTTCTGTTTTTCGAGGCAATGCACGAGAAATTTTGTCATTCACCCATGCTTCTACTTTAGCTACTTCTTCTGAAGTCATGGCTTGCGGATGAGAAAAGTCAAAACGTAAACGTTTGTCATCGTTCAGTGAACCGGCTTGGCTGATGTGCTCACCAAGAATGGCACGAAGTCCTGCATGAAGCAAGTGTGTGGCTGAATGATGTTTCTCTATCTCTGCACGCGCTGTATCTACCAAAGCTTCAACTTCATCGCCCACATAAATTTCTCCTTCAATTTCTGAAAGATTCATATCTAAGAATTTCTTGGTATCCAATACCTTCACTCTTAACTCTTCACTCTTAACTCTTAACTCTCCACTGTCGCCAACTTGTCCTCCAGACTCTGCATAAAATGGTGTCTCTTTTAACATGACCCATCCTTTACCGTCAAGCTCAGTGACTTGTTTAAAATCTTCATCGAGCAAAGCCAAGACTGTGGTCTCTGCCCTTGTACTCTCATACCCTACAAAAGTGTTTACCCCAAATTGTTCTTTAAGTGCTTTAAAGTCACCTGTTGTGGCAGCATCACCTGTACCTTTCCAACCTGCTTTTGACTGTGCTTTTTGTGCATCCATCTTCGCAGTAAACGCATCCATATCCAAGTTAATATTTTTCTCACGAAGCATATCTTCTGTAAGATCGAGTGGAAAACCATAGGTGTCATAAAGTTTAAAAGCCACTTCTCCGTCAAAGACTTCCGAACTAAGCCATGTGGATTCATGCTCTAATTTTTCTTCCAATGCTTTAAACATATTTGTTGCATTAAAGCCGTAAGGTCTTTTGTTTGTACTGACCTTTCTGTCTTTATTGTAATGCATCCTTGCAAGCTCTTCATTAAAAAGTTTTATACCCGACTCTATGGTCATGAAAAAACGTTCTTCTTCCGTTTTCATAGAAGTTTTGATCGCTTCAGCTTTAGAGGTCAAGTAATCATACTGTCCACCCATGAGGTCCACCAGAGTATCGACCAGTTTATACATAAATGGCTCACGCAATCCTAGCAAATACCCATGACGAATGGCACGACGCATAATACGTCTCAGTACATACCCGCGCCCCTCTTTGTCAAAGTTCACACCTTGCGCAAGCAAAAAAGAACAAGAACGCAAGTGGTCTGCGATGACTCGGTAAGAAGCGGAATTGGCTGCATCAAAGTCATATTTTGTACCTACAAGTTCGCCTATCTTGTCTAAGAATGGCATGAAGAGTGAAGAGTGGTAATTGTTAAGTTTACCTTCTTTTATCGCCACAACTCTTTCAAGTCCCATACCTGTGTCAATGCTGGGTTTTGGGAGTGGATTCAATTTTCCTGTTTCATCACGGAAGTACTGCATGAATACAAGGTTCCAGATCTCTAAAAATCTGTCACCCTCTCCACCCATTTTGTCTTCAGGACCATTGAAGTGTTCTTCTCCCTGGTCATAAAAAATTTCAGAACAGGGTCCACATGGTCCTGTGTCACCCATTTGCCAAAAGTTATCAGCATCTCCAAAACGTATAATGCGATCTTTTGAAATATGCTTTGCCCATATCTCTTCTGCTTCATCATCAGAGTCATGCACCGTCACCCATAGTTTTTCTACAGGTAAATTCAAATACTCTTTTCCTGTAATAAATTCCCATGCATAAGCAATAGCCTCTTCTTTAAAATAGTCTGCAAAAGAGAAGTTCCCCAGCATTTCAAACAAGGTATGGTGACGTGCGGTGTAACCAACATTGTCAAGGTCATTGTGTTTCCCCCCTGCTCTCAGACAGGTTTGTGAAGAGGTGGCTCTTGGCGGGTTTGGTATAGGTGCTTCACCCGTAAAGATGTTCTTAAACTGCACCATACCTGCATTGGTAAACATAAGTGTTGCATCGTCTGGTACAAGTGGTGATGAGGGAATAAGTGCATGCCCTTTGCTTTGAAAATAGTCTAGAAATGATTTTCTAATATCCATGGTAAAATGATCCTCTTATAAATTGAGATATTTTATCTAAAATGTGGTTATTATGAGTTAAAACAGAGATATGATACTTTTATCTTTTTCGTGTATTATAGCTTTCATCGTAATAAAAAAGGGTAAGCCATGAACAAAATAGGACTAGGACTAGACTTCAACAATATATGTACAGATTACAACACCATCTATCTCGACAGAGACAATGATGACCCGGCAACTGTTGGCTGCATGAAAAAAGTATTGCGCTGGTTTGATGCTTTTCTTTCGGAACTCATAGAAGAATTTGACTACAAGATCTACAGAATGCATCATAAACCTGCACTCAAATTAAGTGAGATAGTAAGCAAAAGATTTTTCTTCTACTCTTTAGAAAAAGAGCTCACTTCACAAACTTTTATTTTAGACACAGAGAACAGACACTATACAAGTATCGGTGAGTGGGCAGAAAAAAGTACAGAGAGTTTAGTCATCCAAAATGATGAGGATGGCGAGGGAGAAGGTGTCTTTTTTTATGTGACAGAAAATTCTAAAATTCATTTATGGTTACTTGAAAGATTGAAAGATATGTCAATAGACGAAATTCCTTTTACTCAGACATAATAAGTTGTAGGTCGAGAAGAGGAGATCCCGACCTACGGGTGTATTTGTTTTTGTTTACTTGTATCACAGCTCCTGCTGTGATACCCCTATCGGAGTTTCTTTTCTTTAAGCGATTAATTCTTCACGATACAGATAAGAGTTCTACAGCTGGAGCTGTTGAACGAGTAAAAAATGCGTAGGGTCGGTTTACCGACCAAAATTTAAAGGCGTTGTGAGGACATAACACCCTACGTAACATTTATTTAGAATTCGAAGGTACAGACGTCATCAAATAAGAAATTGTCATACAAAAACTCTCCATCAAATCCTGTATCACCAGTAAATCCATCAATACCAGAGGCACAACTATACGGGATATTATTTTTACCCACTAATCTAGAATCTACTATAAACAAATCATCCCCCAAAACAATACTATCTTCTAAATAGAAATCACAATCATCAAAATCTCTAAAAGTAAATTCACCAGCTAATGGTCCATTGCCGGTAAATCCTGAAGTAGAATCACATTCATATCTAATACCATCAATCCCAACATTGTTTTGATTCACAATCAATAATGTAATCAAATCATCAACAGGAGGTATATAATCATCCCCTCCTCCACCACAACCACTCAAAGCAAACACAGCAATACTCGCAGCGAAAACACCTATTAATTTCTTTTTCATATCAAACTCCTTATTCATATATTTGTCAAAGTCTAACAGCTAATTGTGTCAAATTCGTGTTACTTTGTCATCTCTGTGAGTAAATCTGCTATCTTTTTACTTCCCTCTTTTTCCACAATCTTCATAAGCCCTTTGGATTTTGCTTCCATGTTCTCATCAAGCATATTTAAGACTTTCTCCACTTCAATAGCATCTTCACGCATGAGCCAAGCTAACTCTTTTTCTACCAAAAACTGTGCATTGTAGTATTGGTGGTCTGATGCTGCATATGGGTAAGGTATAAATAGTGTCGGACAGGCAGTGGCAGCAAGCTCCCAAAGGGTAGAAGCACCTGAACGGGCGATGGCAAAGTCAGCTTCGTTCATGTAGTCTGCTAACTTAGTCGTAAAGCCAAATACTTCTGCTTCAATGCCTAAGTCTTTGTAGGCTTGTTCGACCTCTTCAATGTTGTTGGCCCCTGCCTGATGGATGATCT
Source organism: Sulfurovum sp. (assembly GCA_015661535.1). GTDB lineage: Bacteria > Campylobacterota > Campylobacteria > Campylobacterales > Sulfurovaceae > Sulfurovum. The sequence continues at coordinate 4,900 of DQVY01000051.1, forward strand.
TGATGCCTTTTTCCTTTAATGTAGGGGCAAGACTCAATGCCAATTTATTGATGGCTTTTGCTCCTTGAGAACCACCTAAGAACATGACTGTTTTCACTTCCCCGCGCACATGCGCATTTTCAAAAAAGACTTCTTTTATAGGGTAGGCATGGATAGGACTTTCTTCCAGGTAAGAAGAGATGAATGCTTTGGCATAAGGTTTCATAAGTTTATTGAGCGAACCCAAAGCTGCATTTTGTTCATGTATGACCAAGGGGATGCCTGCACTTTTGGCTGCAAATGCTGTGGCTGCTGAAGAGAAACCACCTACCGAGAATACCACTTTAGCTTTGTGTTTTTTAAGCAGTTTTCGTGCTTCTCTCATGGCTTGAAACATCATCCAGAGTGATTTTAATTTTCCTAAACCTTTTTGATTAACTACACCACGCGTATCAAAAAAGTACTTCTCTTTAAAGTCATCATCATGTTCAAACCACTGTTTATCCTGTCCTTTGGTAGACCCAATGTAAATGACTTCGGGAGCCTCAGGCTCCGTATTCTGAGCTTGTCGAAGGACTAGCTGCTCTTTTACTGCTTTAATAATGGCAAGGTGTCCACCTGTGCCTCCACCGGTCATCACTATACTCATATAATTCTCCCTTCACTGTCTCTTGGTACTTTTTTGGAGACCATCAGTACCATGCCAATGGCAATACATGATGCCCAAATATGTGAGCCACCATAACTCAAAAATGGTACAGCGATCCCTTTAATAGGGGTAATTCCTGAAATACCATAAGAGTTAAGAATAAAGGAAAAAGCAATGAGTAATCCAACCCCTATCGAAAAAAGATAATACATTGGATTTTTCACTTTGGCTGCGATCTTAAAAATACGAAACACGATGAATAAAATAGTCGCGGTTACCAAAGCTACGCCTACAAATCCCAACTCTTCAGTAATACCGCCCAAAATAAAGTCTGTATGAACTTCCGAAAGGTAGCCCAGTTTAAACTGTCCATTTCCTAGCCCTTGTCCAAAAATTCCACCATTATGTATGGCATTTAAAGAGTTCGATATTTGGTAAGGCTCTTTACCAGCTTCTATACGAAGACTCTGCACAGACTCAAAAGGCAAAATAGAAAGTATGTTGTCTTGTACGGTCCCCCACCAACTTTTTATACGTGCCATACGGTGCGGCGCAAAGAAAATAAGTCCTATAAAAGCTACAAAAACCAAAGAGACAATAGAAAAGAAAAACTTTTTAGAAGAGCCAATAAACAAAAACAGTACCATTAGTGTTGCACCCAGTACCACCACCTGTCCTAGATCTTTTTGAAATACTGCAATGATCAACACAGCCACAAGAAACACAAAAAGGTACGGTGCATACGCCTTTAACTCTTCCCAAAACCCCATCTCAGACCTATTGATCAGTTTACGGGCAAAACTCCAGGAGAGGAAAAAAACAAACCCTACTTTGAAAAACTCAACCGGGGCAATGGACATAGGACCTACACGTATCCACCTTTTGGCACCTCCCACAGCATTGACCAAAGAAGAGGGTAAAAATTGCATCACGACCATTAAAAGAAAAAAGGCGATAAACAGGAACAGTCCAAGCCGATGGAACCAGGTATCAGGTTCCAATTTACTCAAAATAACCATCGTGACAAAACCTATAAAGATGGCCATACTTTGTCTCATGAAAAAATGAAAATCGTTATAATGGAAATGCAGCACCGTGTATGTCGAAAGCGAATAACTCATCACCAACGAGAGTGTTAAAAGTAACATCACTGCAGCCAAAAGGGGTTTGTCTATCATCTTGCATTCTCTTTTATTAATTTCTTATCCATATTAATTAGTATTTTAACAGATTTAACAGATAACTTTGTTAAAATTGCATACTATAAGAGGGGAAAATGGATAAAGCAATACAAAACAACGCCATACATCAGAGAAAAAATAAAATTTCTTTCCTTTTTATCCTTCTGCTCATTGCTATGGGCATTTTTTTAACCTCCATACTCAATACCATTTCCTCAGACAGACGTATTCCCAGTTATTATTCCACTATACATGACCGTTCCTTCCGAGGTGCCATCATTTCCGCAGACGGATACACCCTCTCCTCTTCTCAAAAAACCTATCAGGCTGTCATCCGAGGGGCGAGCATAGACCCAGACAAAAAAGCCCTCTTTGTCAAACTTTTTTCGATCTACTCTAACATTCCAGAAGAAAAACTTCTCAAAAAGTTTAAAAACCGTAAAGGCAAAGAGATACAGGGGAATATCATCCTCTCAAAAAGCATTAATGCACGCTCGGCCATGCAACTCAAAGCACTCTCTTATAAATTACGAAAACTTGCTGTCTTTCGCCCTATTAAAAATAGAAGAGGGATTGAGGTTGTCTATGGCTTGGATATTATTGAAAATGGAGAAAGCAGACGTTTTCCTCTTGCAGATGTGCTCAGTCCTATTTTAGGCTATGTGGGTAAGAAAACAGAAGGAACCTACACCCGACCTTCAGGGAAAAAAGGGCTTGAACGTGCCTATGATAAACATATTACCTCTAAGAAAAATGGTTATTTTAGAGCAAAACGTGATGTGGTTGGTGCGGTGATACATGACAAAAACTCTATCAACATTGAGCGTGTTGACGGACTTAACCTTCATCTTAATATCCCTCTTGCTTTACAACGGCGTGTGGAACTTATGGTTGACCAAATGAAAGAGAGTATTGATGCAGATGAAATCATTGTCGGTGTCATGGAGAGTAAAACAGGAAAAGTACTGAGTCTTGCAAGTTCAAACCGTTATGACCCTTCTCATATTAGACAAAAAGACATTGCATCATTGGTACCAAAATTCACTGAATATCCTTATGAGGCAGGTTCTGTACTAAAACCTCTTACTGTTGCCATCGCCTTGGACAAAAAAAGGATCACGCCTGATACCTGGTTTAAAACGGGGTATAAAAAATTTGATATCACAGGGGGGCAATCGGTCAGTGATGATGACTATTTTGAGTCTATTCCTGTGACAGACATTGTCGTACACTCTTCCAATATTGGTACTTCTCAAATATCATGGAAGCTCACAGGAGAAGAATACAGAGAGGGATTGCTAAAGTTTGGTATTGCCAGAAAAACAGGTATTGACCTCTCACGTGATCTTCCCGGTTCACTGAAACCTGTAAAATTACTCAACCATAAAATGCACAGAGCCAACTCCTCTTTTGGTTATGGAATGATGGTCACACATACCCAGCTTATGAAGGCTTACTCCGCATTCAACAATGATGGCCTTGCCATGACACCCCGCATTGTAGACTACCTGCAAGATGCCAAGGGGAATCAGTATAAAATTGATCCAAAAATAGGTGATCTGCCTGCTGTCAGCAAAAAAGCTGCCAATCAGATACATGACATTCTCTTAGAAGTTGTCAAACGAGGTACCGGTGTCAAAGCACAATACCCAGGCCTTGAAATAGGTGGGAAAACAGGGACTGCACACATTGCGAAGAATGGTCGCTATGTTCGAGAGTATCATAGTAGTTTTTACGGTTTTGCCAATGACAAAGAGGGACATAAATACACCATAGGGGTCTTGGTCATACGTGCCAAAAAGTACCATAAATACTTTGCATCCCAATCGGCTGTACCTACCTTCAAAAGAACGGTAGACATACTTGTAGAACTTGATTATTTGAAGCCTGAAAATGGTATCGCTATGCCTAGTCCTGAGATTAAAATAGAAGAGAAAAGACCTGCGTTAAATAACTATATCAAAGAGATCATAGATAAAAAAGCCACCAAAGATAAACCTCAAAGATCTGTCAAAGAACTCTTCAAAATACAAGAGAAGAAAGAAAAAAAGACAAAAACAAAAAAACAAGAGACAAAAAAGCAAGAGATAAAAAAGCGTGAAAAGAGTACAAAAAAAACAATACCAAAAGTAGAAAAACCTGTGCAAAACAAAGCTGCACATGAACTTTTTGAGGACCTCTTTTAGATCCAGATATTGTCAAGCAGTCTTGGCTTTCCTACCCGGGCTGCTACCAAGATAATGGTATTGCCTATCTCTACTGTTTTAAGTGGCTTGAAGGCTCTGTCCACAATGCTTGTATACTCTATCTCATCTGTGACCTCTAAAACTTTACGCATCTCTTTTTGGATTGTCTCCACATCCACTTCCCCTGCCATCACAAGTTTCGTAGCTTTTTTGAGTGACCTAGATAAGGCAAGGGCTCTTTGTTTTTCATCTCCCTCCAAATAGACATTACGAGAACTCAATGCCAACCCTTTTTCATCTCTTACGATGTCACAAGGCACAATGCTCACATCCATAAAATAATTCTTGACCATTTGCGCAATTAAAGCCAGTTGCTGAGCATCTTTTTTTCCAAAATAAGCCTTACTTGCTCCTGAAAGGTTAAGCAGTTTCATCACCACCTGAAGCATACCGTCAAAATGTCCAGGACGTTTTTCACCCTCCAATACATACCCGCGTATCGCAGGTGCCCCAATGCAAAGTTCATCTTCTTCATACATAGCTTCTATACTAGGCATAAAAAGTATATCTACCCCGGCAATGTCACATATTTTGATATCTGCCTTATCTTTACGCGGATAGGCATCCAGGTCTTCACCCTCTAAAAACTGTGTAGGATTTACAAAGATTGACACGATCAAATGGTCATTTTCTTTTCTTGCACGCTGAATAAGAGAAAGGTGCCCCTGATGCAAAGCACCCATAGTAGGAACAAAACCTATCGTACCCGCTAATGCCTGCTTTGCCTCTTGTAACTCATCTATGGAACGTACAATAACCATATGCTAACCTCATTTTTCACTATATTTTGGTAAAATAATACCAAAAAAAGTGAATAACCAATAGTCAATAGTCAATAATGTCAGTAAAGTCTCTCATTTTTCACTATTCACTATTCACTATTCACTCGAAAAAGGAACTTTTTCGATGGATGCCTACGAATACAGCGAGTTACTCAAAACCCTGACTACCAAAATGGAGAATATTAAAAATATTGTCAAACCCGATACCCTCCAGGAAAGACTTGATGAGATAGAAAAGATGCAGCAAGATCAAGACTTTTGGAATGATGCGGCCTATGCAGGAAAAATCTCCCAGGAAAAAACCAAAATAGAACGTATGCTCGCCACCTATATGAATGCGCAAGATGCAGTAACAGATGCAGTAGAGTACTTTGAGATGGCAAAAGCTGAGAAAGATGAAGAGACACTTGAAATGCTGTATGAAGATGCCCAAAACCTTCAAGAGAGTACCCATGCGCTTGAAGTACAAATGATGCTAAGCGGTGAACATGACGGGAACAATGCTATAGTCTCCATTCACCCGGGAGCTGGAGGAACAGAGTCTCAAGACTGGGCTGCTATGCTTTACCGTATGTACCTGCGCTGGGCGGAGCGTCGTGGCTTTAAAGTAGAGAGTCTGGACTACCAGGCAGGGGAAGAAGCCGGTATAAAAGATGCCTCTTTCATCATCAAAGGTGAGAATGCTTATGGGTATCTCAAGGTTGAAAACGGCATCCACAGACTGGTACGTATCAGCCCTTTTGACTCCAATGCCAAACGTCATACCTCTTTCTCTTCTGTGATGGTCTCCCCCGAAATAGACGATGACATTGACATTGTCATAGAAGACAAAGACATCCGTATAGACTCCTACCGTGCTTCGGGTGCAGGAGGTCAACATGTCAATACCACCGACTCTGCCATCCGTATTACGCACATCCCTACCAACGTCATTGTACAGTGTCAAAATGACAGAAGCCAACATAAAAACAAAGCCTCTGCCATGAAAATGCTAAAGTCACGTCTTTATGAGTATGAAATGGCTAAAAAACAAGCAGCGATCGATGGTGTAGAAAAGTCAGAGATTGGCTGGGGACACCAAATACGCTCTTATGTACTCCAACCCTACCAACAGGTAAAAGATACGCGTTCCAACATCCCTTACACCAATGTAGATGCTATTTTGGATGGTGATATTGATGCATTATTGGAAGGTGTGCTTATCGCTCAAGCGAAGTAAGCACCTTTTCTTCCAATTTATACACAGTTTCACAGCGTGATGCCATCTCTTCATCATGGGTGACAAGCAGCAGTCCTGCATCATTTTCTTTTATATAAGCCAATAATACGTCCATCACTAGCGTTGCTGTCTCTTTGTCCAGATTTCCTGTAGGTTCATCTGCAAAAATAATTTTAGGTTTTTTACTCAACACTCTGGCAATGGAGACACGCTGCTGCTGCCCTCCGGAGAGTTCCCCTATCTTTTGTCCCATAAGTTCTTTTATTTCCAACTGTTCAAAAACATGCTCATCTATAGGCTCTCCACTAAGCATGGTAGCCACTTCAATGTTTTCTAGGCCAGACATTCCTTTAAACAGATAATGAAACTGAAAGATAATCCCAATATCATACCGTCTAAACGCTTCTATGTCATCTTCTTTTAGTGCATAAATATCTTTACCTAAAAGCACTACCCTGCCATCATCTGGTTCAATAAATGTGGAACAGATGTGCAAAAGTGTCGATTTTCCACAACCACTTCTACCTACAATAGCAGCTGATGAAGCAGGTGCCAACGTTAAATGTACATTGGAAAAAAGCGTTGTCTCAAAACCATGAGAAATGTTCTTGGCTTCAAGTAGATTCTGTGACATAATGAGCCTTTAAAGTATTTTGAACCCTCTGATTAACCTAGTCGTTCATGACTAGGTTAATCAGAGGGTTCATTTATTCTATTTTAGCATAAATTTCTAACTATGGTTATCTACGGTAGGAGGAATGATCTCCCCCGAAGCTTGCATACTTAAGGCTTCCGGGTACTTTTTATAGTGTGTACGTACAGCAGAGGCAAGTTTCTTTTTTGTCTCTACATCAACTGGTGTTGGCATGGCATTTGGCAGGGCTTCAAGTAATGCTTCCACAAGTAGGTCCTGGGGTTTAGGCATACGTGATTTCCAGGAGGCCAAAAGTTCTCTGTTTACATGGGAAGGAATAGACCCCATAATACCCACATCGTTTTGATCATGCACCAGGAGTCCTGAAGTGGTCCCTCTGTCCAGGGTCAATACTTGAAAGAGGTAAAGGGTATGGTAGTCTAACTGTTTTGCTTTCTCTTCTGGAGTATACGATGTATGTGTTTGTAGTGCGTTGGCTATAATATTAATATAAGTATCTATCACCGCTCTGCCCATACTTTTTGCAAAATCCCTGTCAGCCTCAAAATCACCGCTGTTGAAATTTTCAAGGTAAAAGTGGCTTACCCCCCTGGTTCGTTCTAATACAGGAATATTAAAATACCTGTCACCCTGTGCCATACCCTCTTTGGCAAAATCACCTGATGACTTCACTAACATCTGGTCAAATGTCTGTTTTGATTCATCATTTGGCAAAGAGGGGTTCAAGTCTGCCATGATACGCCAATACCCTTTGCCATCACGCATTTGTGTCCAGGAGATATGCATATGCATAGAAGAGGCATGGGGATTTTTAGGGTGTATAATGGTAGAAATAGCTGTAGCAGAGGAAAGCTTTTTACGCTCATCGTCATCATAATGCACCTGAGAGACATTTACCGAAGCCCGGTCAAAGATACTTTCATCTCTTGCCTCATAACGTACACCACCTCCATGTAAACCACCATCACGTCCCCACTCCACAGCCTCACATGCTTTACCGTTTCCATATGTTTGACTGATCTCATCTAATTTCGATACAAAGTATGCTTGCAGTTCTTCTACCAAAACATAGGCTGTTTTTGCTTCAGGGGATTTTGCTTGGATTCTCATGGGGTATGCCTTTAAAATAATGGAAAAATTATAGCATAGAATAGATAGTATTTTTGTTAGAAAAAAGAAAATTTCTCTGTCGGTTTGATTATACCAAACATCAAATCTCTATGTGCATACATGGTGATAAAATATGTTAATCCTATTGGATATGTCCATTCCGTGCAATAAATTGACACCCTACGCGATGTGTTTATGTCTATTTGATGCTGTAATCGCATAACTTTCTAGACGTAGGGTGTCATTTCAATGCACCGTCAAAGCCCAATCTACATATTTGGTAATTTGAAATTGTAAATATGATATTCTCTTATAGTTTTTTATTTTCTGTAGATTCTGATGAGATAAGGAAGTAAGTAAGTAGAATATTTTTAAACAGCCGTTTAGTTTACTGTAAATTTGAGGGTTGTTGTTCGGAAGCATACAACTAAGCATGTGACCGAACAAACTCCCTCAAAGGTGCAGTGAAATAAATGAGCTGTTAGCCCATTTGTGCGGCTACTTCGGCTGCGAAA
>DQVY01000235.1 GCA_015661535.1 Sulfurovum sp.
GATATCGGTGGTTACTTCCATCCAAATGACGAGTTAGCATCTAAGGCAATGCGTCCTTCTGCTACGCTTAATGCTATTATTGACGCTATTTAAGTGTCGCATACTCATACAATATCTCCCTCTACAGGGAGATATCTTGCATAACACTTTTTGTATCTAGTGTAAAAAGATACTTCCGAGATATTCATCTCACTTAACATAGGGTTGATGTCAGCCTCTTTTGTCGCAAAGCATAATTGATAATGGACGATTATGATTTATGTTTTGCTTTTGAGGTCCCCTATAGTTCTCACTTAAAGGATTATTATGAAAAAAGGTAAAAAAGTATCGATTATTGGTGCAGGAAATGTTGGTGCTACTGTAGCATATTCACTTGCTATGAAAGGTGTATGTCATGAGATAGTTCTACGTGACAGAAATGTAGAAATAGCCAAAGGTAAAGCACTGGATATGTCTCAAGCAGCAAATGCCGCACGTATGCATACCCTTGTATCTGTCGCAGAAGATGCAGCAGGTATGGCAGATTCAGATGTGGTTGTAATAACCGCGGGAAGTCCCCGTAAACCAGGTATGAGTAGAGATGACCTGCTTATGATCAATGCTGAGATCACAAAAGAGGTGGTCGCTGATGTGAAAGAGCATGCACCAGATGCTATTATTATCATGGTCTCCAATCCTCTTGATGTGATGACCTATGTAGCCTTAAAAGAATCAGGTTTCCCGAAAGAGAGAGTTATCGGTATGGCAGGTATCTTGGATTCTGCACGTATGGCACACTTTATCCATGAAAAGATAGGGTATGGTGCAGGACAGATCAGAGCCTCTGTTATGGGTGGCCATGGTGATGACATGGTACCTCTTCCTAAGTTCTCTACGGTTGCAGGTGTACCTTTAACAGATGTACTTGATGAAGAAGAGATACTGGAGATTGTGGAAAGAACAAAAGGTGGAGGTGCTGAGATCGTTGGTTACCTTAAAACAGGTTCAGCATACTATGCACCAGCAAAATCTACAGCACTGATGGTTGAGGCCATATTGAAAGATACGAAACAGATCCATCCCTGTGCTGTACTTCTTGATGGACATTATGGACATTCAGATGTGGTTTCCGGTGTACCTGTTGCCTTAGGTGCAAATGGGGTAGAAAAACTTTTTGAAATGACCTTAAGTGAGAATCAAAAAAGAAAATTTGCCAAAAGTGTTGATTCGGTAAGAACGATGATCAACGTATTAAAAGAAAAAAAATTCTTTGATTAAGGAGATAATGATGGAATATAGAATAGAAAAAGACACAATGGGAGAGATGAAAGTCCCTGCCGATAAATACTGGGCTGCACAAACACAAAGATCTGTACACAATTTTGAGATCGGTAATGAAAAAATGCCTATTGAAGTAGTATATGGTTTTGCAAATCTGAAAAAGGCCTGTGCATTGGTAAACAATGACTTAGGTCGTATGAGTGATGAAATATCAGGCGCTATTGCCAAAGCATGTGACAGCGTGCTTTCTGGTGAGCTGGACGATAACTTTCCTTTGGTTGTATGGCAAACAGGTTCAGGTACACAATCAAACATGAATATGAATGAAGTCGTAGCCAACAAAGCCACAGAAATTTTAGGTGCAGACTTTACCAAAGAGCATCTTGTGCATCCAAATGACGATGTAAACAAAGGGCAGAGTTCAAACGATACCTTCCCAACAGGTATGCGTATTGCAGAAGTTGTAGGGGTAACAGACAGTTTAATTCCTGCTTTAAATCAACTCAAAGCCACACTTGATGCAAAGTCAAAAGCATTTTCTGATGTTGTAAAAATAGGTAGAACACACTTGCAAGATGCGACACCGCTTACTTTAGGGCAAGAGCTTTCAGGATATGTAGCAATGCTTGAGACAAATTTAAAACAAATTAATGATGCTTTGGTCTACTGTAGAGAACTTGCCATTGGGGGTACTGCTGTCGGTACCGGGCTTAACTCTCATCCGGAATTTTCAGAAAAAGTTTCTGCGAAACTGAATGATTTTATGGGTAACTATGGTTTTGTTTCTCAACAAAACAAGTTCCATGCCTTAACCGGGCATGATGCAGAAGTAGTACTTTCGGGTGCACTTAAAGCATTGGCTGCAAACCTTATGAAAATTGCTAATGACATCAGATGGCTGGCATCTGGACCAAGATGTGGTCTTGGTGAGATAGAGATCCCGGCGAATGAGCCAGGGTCTTCTATTATGCCGGGGAAAGTCAACCCTACGCAGGCAGAAGCCATGACAATGGTTGCAGTACAAGTAATGGGTAATGATGCAACTGTTGGTATAGCAGCCTCTCAAGGTAATTTTGAGTTGAATGTTTTTAAACCAGTCATTGCTTACAATGTACTCCAGTCTATCAAACTTCTTACAGATTGTATGAGATCATTTGACGTACACTGTGCAGTTGGTATAGAGCCAATAAGAGAGAACATTGACAGATTTTTAAATGACTCTTTGATGCTTGTTACAGCACTCAACCCACATATTGGGTATGAGAATGCAGCTATTATTGCAAAAACGGCACATAAAAATGGTACAACGCTTAAAGAAGAAGCGATGGCACTTGGCTTTATGTCTGAAGAAGAGTTTGACAAAAATGTAAAACCGGAAGAGATGATAGCACCAAAAGTATAAATTTTCCACTTTTTCCTCTGTACCGTGTATCCACACGGTACAAACATATAAACTCCCCCTTTAAAATCACAGAATTTAATTAGAAATCCCATCAAAAACGCTATAATCAAAGCATTATAAATAAGGAGTACGACATGAATGTTCATGAGTATCAGGCAAAACAAATTTTTGCCAAATATGGTGTGCCAACACCAAAAGGTATAATGGTAGAAAGTGTGAAAGATGCAGTAATTGCTGCTGAAGAATTAGGAGGTCCTATTTGGGTTGTTAAAGCACAGATCCATGCTGGTGGCCGTGGTCTTGGCGGTGGTGTTAAACTTGCTAAGAGTCTTGAAGAGGTAGAAACATTAGCAAATGAGATTCTTGGTATGACTTTGGTCACACACCAGACAACTGCTGAGGGTAAATTGGTTCAAAAACTTTATATCGAAGATGGTGCTGATATCAAAGATGAGTTTTATCTTTCTGTAGTACTTGACAGAAAGTTGGAAATGCCTTTGATCATGGCCTCTACAGAAGGTGGAATGAACATTGAAGATGTGGCTGAAAATACACCAGAAAAGATCATCACTATTCCTGTTGATCCGGCGATCGGTTTCCAAGGTTTTCACGGGCGTGAATTGGCATTTGGTTTAGGTATTACTGACAAAAATGAACAAAAAAAGATCATCTCTTTTGCACAAAAACTTTTCAAGCTTTACATGGAACTTGATGCAGAAATGATCGAGATCAATCCTCTTGTGCGTACTGGTACAGGTGATTTCTTGGCATTAGACGGAAAAATGGGCTTCGATAACTCTGCGCTTGGACGTCAACCGGAGATCGCTGCCATGAGAGACTTGACTGAAGAAGATCCGGATGAAGTTGAAGCTGCACATTATGGTCTTTCTTATGTGGCGCTTGATGGTGAAATCGGTTGTATGGTAAACGGTGCCGGTCTTGCGATGGGTACTATGGATACTATTAATTACATGGGCGGTACACCTGCAAACTTCCTTGATGTTGGTGGTTCGGCAAATGCCGAAACTGTGGCTAAAGGGTTTGAGATCATTCTTAAAAACCCTAATGTAAAAGCTATTTTTGTCAATATCTTTGGTGGTATCGTAAGATGTGACCGTATTGCAAATGGTATTATTGAAGCGACTAAAATAACAGATGTAAATGTACCTGTTATCGTACGTCTTGATGGAACAAATGCACCGGAAGCATCTGAAATTCTTAAGAATGCAAATATAGAAAATTTAATCGTTGCTAGTGATTTGGGCGATGGTGCTGCAAAATCAGTAGCTGCAGCTAAGGGAGAATAAGTATGAGTATATTAGTAAACAAAGACACAAAAGTGATCGTTCAAGGTTTTACAGGAAAAGAGGGTTCTTTTCACGCTGAGCAATGTCTTGCTTATGGCACAAAAATTGTTGGTGGTGTTACACCTAACAAAGGTGGTCAAGAGCATTTAGGTCAACCTGTTTTCAATACAGTATCTGAAGCTGTAAAAGCTACAGGTGCTACTGTTTCTATGATCTTTGTACCACCTGCATTTGTAGGTGATGCTGTGATGGAAGCTGCTGAAGCAGGTATTGAACTCGCAGTTATTATCACTGAAGGTGCACCGGTCAAAGACATGCAAATGGCTAAAGCACATGCAACAAAACATGGTATGAAAACACTTGGGCCAAACTGTCCTGGTATTATCACTGCAGAAGAGTGTAAAATAGGGATCATGCCTGGTATGATCTTCAAAAAAGGGAATGTGGGTCTTATCTCCAAGTCTGGTACACTTACTTATGAAGGTACAAACCAAGTAGTGAAAGCAGGGTATGGAATTACGACTGCTGTTGGTATTGGTGGAGACCCGATCATTGGTCTTTCTTACAACCAACTTTTACCAATGTTCGAAGCTGACCCAGATACTGAATGTATCGTGATGATCGGTGAAATTGGTGGAGACCTTGAAATTCAGGCGGCTAAACTCATCAAAGAACAGATCACCAAACCAGTGGTTGCTTTTATTGCAGGACAAACTGCACCTAAAGGTAAAACAATGGGTCATGCCGGTGCGATCGTTTCTGGTTCTGCAGGTACTGCAGCAGAGAAGATGGCAGCGCTTGAGGCTGTGGGTGTGAAAGTAGTGGTTTCGCCAGCTGAAATCGGAAAAGCAGTAAAAGAGATCCTCGGATAATCTTGCTTTATTGCATCTTCGAGGGAGTTTGTTCAGTCATGTACTGGACGTACACTCCTGCACAACAACCCACAAATTTACAACAAATCAAAATTATCCCTTTTTCATTTAATATGTTTTAAGGTTACTTCTGTAAATTTCACTATTCACTATTCACTATTCACTATTCACTATTCACTATTCACTATTACTATGCTATAATTCGTTCAGGTGCAACAGGTAGTTGCTGGTGGTATCTTTGCCACGAGAGGAAAGTCCGGGCTGCACGCAAAGCAGGGCTCCATCTAACGGATGGCCAGAGTAATCTGAGGGCAAGTGCAACAGAGAGTACGAAAACCATACTTTGTATGGTAAAAGGTGAAAGGGTGGGGTAAGAGCCCACCAGTGGGTGTGGTAACACACTCAGCTAGGTAAACCCTTCCCGCAGCAAGAAGTATATGGTATAAGCTTTGCAAGCTGTTCAATCAGCACCCATACTTCGCTTGAGCCTGTTGGCAACAACAGGCCTAGATAAATAACTACCCACGACAAAACCCGGCTTATCGTTGCACCTATAATATTTGTATGAAGTCATATGACTTCTACTAAACTCGTTATACTAGCTTATATCACCACTTTTAAAATATCATCATTTTTCTCATTTTACACTATCAAATAAAGTTCGAAATTTAAGGATATTTGTATGTACAAATTGTTATTATTGCATTTAATTAAAAAAGGAAATAATTGAAATACTTAAATATATTTCTTCTATTGACATTACTTTTATCTGCATCTTCAGGCAGGTCAGAGTATCAACTTTTGAAAACAAATAAACCTGTTAAAAATAGAAATCTTTCATCTGCCAGTATAGAGTATAAGATCTTACCTCAAGATCGTCTGGAAATTGTTTTTTATAAAGATCCTTCTCAAAGTACTGAAACTGAAACTTCCAAGCTTGGGGAAAGCATAAATCCAAATGGTATATTGGTTAATGCTTCTGGATATGTCTCTTTACCTCTTGTGGGTAAAGTTAAGCTGGCTGGTTTAACGCAAAGTCAAGCATCTGAGGTACTGAAAAGAAAGTATGAAAAAGAACTTAATGCGCCTTCGCTTTATGTTGAAATTTTAAACAAAAGACTCTTTGTCTTAGGTGAAGTTAAAAAGCCAGGTGTTATCAAGATTGACAAAGAAAAAATGATGCTTTTTGAAGCTTTGGCCTTTGCAGGAGATTTAACAGATGATGCAGTGAGAGATTCTATTGCTATTCTTTCTCACACACATAAAGGCGGTATACATTTACGTAAAGTTGATTTGACCAATTTTGACACTATGAATTATGCGAGTTTAATGCTAAGACCAAATAACATTGTCTATGTACAGCCGAACTCATGGAAGAAATTCAAGGTTGCTTCTGACAATTATACTTCGCCACTAAAGACTGTGACAGAGGTTGCAGCACCCTTTGTTACTATGAAATACTTATTTGAGTAGGGTTTAAAGTGCAAATAAGAAAACCCTACCAAATCTTTTTTGCCGTCAACAAAGCGCTGTTCTTAAGAGAGCTCAATATGCGCATGTCTGTGGGAAAAGCAGGTTTGTTCTGGACTTTTTTTGAGCCTTTTGCACAAATTGCTATCTTTGTACTCATACGCGTAGCCATTATGGGCTCACAAGGAGCAAGCAGTTCGTATAACTTTGCCATCTTTATGGCCGTAGGCTTCATCGCGTTTAACATGTTTAAAAACATCCTTTCTTCTGCTACAGGTGCATTTACCGCAAACAAAGGACTTTTTGCCTACAAACAGGTAAAACCCATAGACACCATTGTGGCTAGAGTATTGGTTGAAATGTTCATCACCGGTATTATCATTCTTATGTTTCTCTTTGTTGGCTTTTTACTTCAGTACGATCTAAAGCCTGAAAACCTGCTCATGATTGCTGCGGGGTACCTTTGGCTTGTGGTCTTTTCTTTTGCTGTAGGTCTGGTGGTAGGTATAGGAAACACTTTTTACCTGAGTATTGGTAAATTTGTAGGTATTTTCTCTTTTATGTTACTCATTTTCTCTGCCGTATTTTTCCCACTTGAGAGCATTCCACCTGAAGCTCAAGAGATTTTGCTCTACAACCCTTTGGTGCATTTTATGGAGATGATCCATGCAAACTACATCTACGAACTAGATGACCGTTTTGTAGACTACATTTACATGTTAAAATGGACCATTACCCCACTGTTCATAGGCATGTGGTTGTATGTTCGTTTAGAAAAAAAGATTATCTCACTATGATAGAACTTAAAAACGTAAGCAAGTACTTCCGTACGAATCAGGGAAGAAAATACATTTTAAAAGATGTGAGCATCACACTACCCGATGGTAACATTGGCATCTTAGGACGTAATGGGGCAGGGAAGTCTACCCTTATGCGGATGCTTGGGCGCATTGAGTTTCCTACACAAGGTAGCATCACTTCTAAAAACTCTTTTTCTTGGCCACTGGGACTTGGTGGAGGTTTTGTAGGAAATATGACGGGTAAGGCGAACGTTAAGTTTGTCTGTCGGCTCTACGGTAAAAATGCTAAAGAAATCAATGAAATCATAGCGTATGTACGTGACTTTTCCGAGTTAGGAGAGTATTTTGATATGCCCATAAAGACCTACTCTTCAGGTATGAAGGGAAGGCTTTCTTTTGGGCTTAGTCTGGCTTTTGACTTTGACTACATGCTTATAGATGAAACACTTTCCGTAGGAGATGCCAGATTTAAGGTGAAAGCCAAAGAAGCACTTCGAAAAAAGATTGAGTCTTGTCATATATTGCTTGTCAGTCATGACATGAAAACATTGCAGGAGCTCTGCCAAACAGGGCTTCTTGTACATGATGGAGAGTTACATTATTATGAAGATATCAATGAAGCTATAGAAAGCTATAATACCATTAACAAAACAGGAAAATTATGAAAACAATCACATGGACAATTAGAATCTTTTTTCTACTCTTATTTGTAGCTATCACAACTTATATCGTTTCAATAGAAACTGAAAAGTATGAATCTACAGCCATCACAACACTACAAGATCTTTCTGAAAAACAGGAAGTGAGTCTTGGCTCCATACTTACAGGTCAAGGATCTGAAAATGTAAAAGACTCCAAAATACTGGAACTCTACATAAGTTCTTTTGAAATGTATGACCATTTAGATGCTAAGTTTCATCTCAGTGAGTATTATGTTTCTACTGCTATAGATGCCTATCAGCGTCTCTACAAAGATGCGTTTCTTCCTGCATTTAGAGCCAACAGAGAAAACTTACTTGCTGCCTATAATAAAGATCTTTTTATCATTTTTGACAATGTATCTCAAACCATTACGCTAAAATTTGCACATGCAGACAAAAATGTATCACAGCATATACTAGAAGAGATCATCAATTTTTCAGACCAAACCATTAACACTTTTTCCCGTGAAAATGCAAAGATCTCTCTACGTTTCATAGAAAAACAGGTGAAGGAAAACCGTGAAATTTTTATCTCCTGGATAAAAAAGATGACCGTCTACCAAACTCAACATAGAACCATTGACCCTCAAATGGACGTAGAACGTAAAAATATCATCTTGTCAGAACTTGAAGTGGAGTTAGCCAAAAAAGAGGTAGAGTACAGTTCGAAAATAAAGGTCAATTGGAATAAAAATGGCTACCAAATGAGAACACTCAAGTCTGAGATTCTCAATCTTAAGAAGTCTATCAAGTCCATCAATCAGCAACTTTCAGGCAATAGAAAAGATGCACCTGAACTTAACGTAAATGTCTTTGACTTTCAAATCCTTAAAAATGAAATGGAGTTTGCAAAAGAGGTCTACAAAGAGACACTCATTAACCAGGAAAAACTCAAAATAGAAGTCAACCAAAATGCCAAACATCTGGTAGTCGTAGCTAAACCAACCAAGCCTGACAGCTACACATACCCTGACAAAGTGTGGGACATTTTCACCCTTATACTTACTCTTTTATTTCTCTATAGCATACTTATGACAGCCGTGACAATTTTGAAAGATCATAAGGATTAATTATTTTATTCATACTATAGTATTGCTAAAGTATAATTATTAAGCTACAATAATACTATAGTGTTACCAAGGACAAATAATGATTGAAATAGCAAAGCGTGTGGTAAAGGAAAGAAAATTAAAAACTATTTTAGAAGATATGCGCTATAAACCTGTAGACATTGTGGTTGCGACAGATAAAGAGAGACTCATAGAAAAAGAAGCTCTGAGGGGTATTATTTTATAGGCATGCATTTTTGAAATTGCGTTTACTGTTAGAATTAGCGTTTTAAAAGCCTTATTAAAACACTTTAAAGCTATAATCTTGTCTTAAATTTAGAGGGAATGTTTTGAATAAAAAAATCTGTATTGTAGGATTAGGCTATGTAGGGTTGCCACTGGCACATGCTTTTGCTAAAAAATTTGATGTGATTGGTGTAGATATAAATGCTGACAGGATAGAGGAGCTAAGTATTGGTAACGACTCTACCTTAGAACTTACAAGCAAACAGATTATGGAGGTGAAAGAGTCTTTAGTTTTTACAACCTCCATTAAGGATGCTAAAGACTGTGATGTGTATATTGTCACTGTACCTACACCAATTGATAGCAGTAATCGTCCAGACCTAACTCCACTTGTAAAGTCATCAGAGTCTATAGGTACAGTTCTCTCAACAGATGACATAGTCATTTATGAATCTACTGTATATCCAGGAGTAACTGAAGAAATATGTGTCCCTGAGCTAGAAAAAACTTCAGGGCTTGTCTTTAATAAAGATTTTTATTGTGGTTATTCTCCTGAGCGTATCAACCCCGGAGATAAAGAACATACAGTCACAAAGATATTAAAAGTCACTGCAGGCTCTACACCTGAAATAGCAACAATAGTTGATAATTTATATAAAACAATTATTACCGCTGGAACTCATTTGGCATCAAGTATTAAAGTTGCGGAGGCTTCAAAAGTCATTGAAAATACCCAAAGAGATGTCAATATTGCACTTATCAATGAGTTAGCACTCATTTTTGATACGATGGGAATAAATACTAATGATGTAATAGAAGCAGCAGCTACTAAATGGAACTTTATAAAACTAAAACCTGGTTTAGTGGGTGGTCATTGTATTGGTGTAGACCCTTACTATTTAACACATAAAGCACAAGAACTTGGCTATAAACCGGACCTCATTCTTGGAGCAAGACAGATAAACAACGGCATGGGAAAATTTATAGCAGAAAAAACAGTTAAAGAGATGATAGCACATGATAAGAGAATTAAAGACTCTAATGCACTTATTTTGGGTGTAACTTTTAAAGAAGATTGTCCTGATATGAGGAACACTAAAGTGCTCGATATCATAAATGAATTAACTACATATGGTTTAAATGTAGATGTCTATGATCCATGGATAGAAGTAAGTAATACTAATCATTACAAAGAAATAACGATGATAGAAAATCCCTTTGTTGAAAACAAAAAATATGACGTTGTTGTAGTTGCGGTAGGGCATTCAGAGTTTAAAAACTTGAGTGAAGAAGATTATAAAAACCTAGGTGACAATATTGTAATGATTGATGTTAAGGGTATTGTACCAAATCCTACATGGAGACTATAAAGATGATAATACAAAAAAAGGAAGAGAATGCCAAATCGTAAAAATTTTGCACTGATAGGGGCAGCCGGATATATTGCTCCCCGACATATGAAAGCCATTAAAGAAACAGGCAATAATCTTGTTGCAGCATTAGATCCCTATGATGGTATAGGTACTATGGATAGTAATTTTCCTCAAGCTGAATTTTTTACAGAATTTGAACGCTTTGATCGTTTTGTAGATAAATGGCATAGAGATAATGGTAAAAAGATCGACTATATGTCTATTTGTTCACCAAATTATTTGCATGACGCACATATTCGTTTCGCTCTCAAAAGTGGAGCAGATGCCATTTGTGAGAAACCTCTCGTGCTAAATCCTTGGAATATTGATCAGCTTAAAGTGATTGAAGAGGAAACTGGGAAGAAAGTTTACAATATTTTACAGCTTAGACTGCATGCTTCTATCATCGCACTTAAAGAAAAAGTAACAAAAGAACTGCAAGATAATCCAAATAAAGTATATGATATTGATTTAACATATCTAACTTCCAGAGGTAAATGGTACTTTACATCATGGAAAGGTAATCAAGACAAAAGTGGGGGTATTGCCTCAAACATTGGTGTTCACTTTTATGATATGCTTTGTTGGATATTTGGGGATGTCAAGGAAAATATAGTACATGTTAAAACTTCAGATACAAATGCTGGTTCATTTAAACTAAAAAATGCAAATGTGAGATGGTTTCTATCTATTAATTATGACTATATCCCCGAAGAGGTTAAAGTACAAGGTCAAAGAACCTATCGTTCTATTACAGTAGATGGTGATGAGTTAGAATTCAGTAGTGGATTTACTGATCTTCATACTAGAAGTTATGAAGAGATATTAAAAGGTAATGGTTTTGGTCTTGATAAGGCATATGGTTCAATTAATACGGTTTCTACTATTAGAAATCTTGACCCTATCGACCTTCAAGGTGAATACCATCCATTCTGTAGAAAGGTACTTGCTTAATGGCTGTGTACTTTTCTCATGAATCCAGTTATGTGGATGACAATGTCACTATTGGAGACAATACTAAAATTTGGCACTTCTCTCATGTGCTAGATGGTACTATAATAGGTGAGAATTGTTCTTTTGGACAAAATTGTGTCGTAGGTCCCAAAGTAATAATTGGCAATGGTGTTAAAGTGCAGAACAATATTTCCATTTATGAAGGTGTTGAGATAGAAGAGGATGTCTTCTTGGGACCC
>DQVY01000112.1 GCA_015661535.1 Sulfurovum sp.
ACGGTTGGAAGTAATTCCAATCACTCTGTGATGTTATTCCCTTGCATCATGCAAGGGGTTTCTTATACCCTTATTGACACTTTCTTCCTTCTTCCAATATACATCTTCTTACATACTTGACATGGCATCCTGTTCCCAGCATACATCATAGATCTAAACAGCCTTAATATGTTATATCCATACCATGGGTATTAACCTAGCTATAAAAGTCTGCTGCATTGGCTTATACAGGCAGCATACATGATAAAGGAAAAGGGAAATTAAAGTTGCTTGAACTTCCAGTCTAGATTTTTATAGTTTTGAAGCAGTGTTTGTATTTGTACGATGTCAAAGGTATCTATGGCAGCATTTAATGTGCTTACAAACTCATGAAGTACTGTGATGTTATATTGTATGGCCAGTTGAGACAAGGCCATAGAGAATGCTTCTATATCAGTGATACTGTTACTTTCAAGTGCCTTCACGTAGAGTGGATCGACTTTTGAAGCCATATACGCTACTATAGCCTCAATATGTATCAAGGTGCTTTCATCAAGTATAAGTGTGGCATCCACAGTATCGTCTACTTTCTTAGACACAACATCGTAGGCTAAGTAATGTTGTATCTCAGTAAATAGATCTTTTCTAAGTATGGGTTTACGCAAATAGCTGTTAAAGTTTTTACTTTTATCCTGCTCATACTCATCTTCCATTACCGATGCGGTCAATGCGATGATAGGTACGTTACTTATGCTCTTGATTTGCTGTGCTGCTTCATAGCCATCCATGATGGGCATACGGATGTCCATCAAAATAAGATCTGGTTTTTCTTTTTTAACTTGGGCTATGGCTTCTAATCCGTCAGACGCTGTCATGATCTCTATCGCTGTCTCTTCAAAGTTTTTGATGATCAACTCACGATTATATTCTATATCATCTACGACCAGGATCTTTGCTTCTTTAAAATATACTTCCGTCTTCACTTCCGTGACACTCTCCTCTTGGCTTAGTGTAAGCGAAGAGATATCCACGCGATGAAGATAGATGGAAAAGACAGCCCCCTGCTTCTCTACACTCTCTATAGATATACTGCCACCCATCATTTCGACCAAACGCTTCGATATGGAAAGTCCTAAACCGGTACCTCCATACTTTCTATTGTCTTGTCCCTCTTGTTGCTCAAAAGAGGAAAATATATGTTCTCTTTGTGTCTCAGGTATACCAATACCCGTGTCTTCAACAGAAATTTTCAGATCCAGTTTGGATAAATGCTCCTCGACATTACAAATATGCACCGATATTTTAATATACCCTTCTGCTGTAAACTTTACAGCATTCCCAACAAGGTTTACCAATACTTGCCTCAACCGTATGCCATCAAGCAGTAGACTTTGCGGCAGTGCTTCGTCAATATCTACCACAATAGACAAACCCTTTTTTGCAGCTGTCATACTAAAGATAGATACCACATCACTGACTATACCGTGCACATCCACAGCTGTTTTATGTATTTCCAATTTCCCTGCCTCAATTTTAGAAAGATCCAATATATCATTGATAAGGGTTAACAGTGATTTGCCTGCATTTTGGATCACTTTGGTATATGATCTTAAACGCGGTTCTTTTACCTGTTCATTTAAAAGTTCCGTAAAGCCCATAATCGCATTCATAGGGGTACGTATTTCATGGGACATATTGGCTAAAAATTCTGATTTTGATTTATTGGCAGTGTCCGCAACTTTTTTCGCTGTACGTAACGCTTCTTCTATTTCAATACGTTCTGTCAGATCCACCATTATACTAAGCATCGCTTTTTGTGTGTCATACATAATAGGAATAATAGAGAGCATGATATCCATCGTAGTACCATCCAAACGTTTAAACTTCACGATCTTGTTATTGACCTTCCCTTCCTCTTGTATCGTCTTTAACAGCTCATCTCTCTTCCTACTGTCTGCATAAAAATCCATGACATTATAACTGGCCAGCTCCTCACTCTTTATATGAAAGGTATCTAAAGCAAACATATTGGCACGAAGTACACTGCCCTCAAAATCATTCACTATCACACTTAATGGTATATTCTCTATCAACATACGCATTTGTGCTTCACTCTCTTCCCTTTTGTGTCCCTCAAGACGAAGCCTGCGATACCATAACCAAGACCCTACAATAAATATGAAAAACAATCCCAATATCTGATAGACCAATGTATAATCTATTGTTTTTTCATACTCTAGCGAGATCCATCGATCACGTATCTTCTGTTTTTCAACACTGCTTAGACTTGCAAGCACTTTGTTTAGTATCGTATGAAGAATGGGATTGTTTTTCGTCACCCCCATAGATATAGCCCGTTTCTGTTCACCAATGGTCACCATCTTAATATGAGAAAAACCATGCATTTTTATATAATAGGCTACAGAGACAGCATTGTCCAAAAGCCCATCCACTTCATGTGTGGCTACCGCTTTTAAGAGTGACTGTAAATTCTCATACCTGACTACCTCCACCTCAGGATATTGCTTTGTTAAAATATCATCCGTAATATAGGATTTAATAACCCCCAAACGTTTTCCATTAAAATCAGATATCTGATAAAAGAGGTGTCCATTATTTGCTGAAGCAAGCACAAAAGCATATTGCATATAAGGTTCAGTGAACGTAAGAAATTTTTGACGTTCTTTGGTGGGTGCGATCGCTGCTATCATATCTATGCTTTGCTCTTTGGCAGCCTTAAGTACATCTGTCCATGTTGCCTGGTCTGTTATCTTAAAATGTAACCCTGTTTTCTCAGAAATTAAACGTAAATAGTCTGCACTCATTCCATCATGTTTCCCTTGACTGTTCATAAAATCAAAAGGTTCCCATACTTTATCTACCCCAACCAATACCGTAGGATGTTTGTCTATCCATGCTTGTTCTTTTTTTGTAAATAATACTCTTTTTTCAGGTGCTTCCATGGGGGTGTACCATTTTTCAACAATTTTTGTATATGCCTCTTCACCAATACTTTTGAGTGCTTTATTGATGATATTTTGTAACTGTGTATGCTCTTTTCGCAATGCCACAGATACTTCTGTATCCATACCCTCCACACGGTTGACAATTTTTAAATTTGACAAATAGTGTGTTTTTATCCCGTAACTCGCAACAACGATATTGCCAATATAGGCATCTGCTTTTGCAAAAGAGACCGCTTCAAGTGAAGCATCATTGGAGCTTGTCAAATATAATTTTATCTCCGGATAGCTTGTTTTTAACCATTCATGTAAATAAGAGCCTTTATTGACCGCGACACTTTTACCCACAAGATCGTCTATGGTATGAATACCCTGCTTCTCTTTTTGTACAATGATGGCCAATGGCATACTGACATAAGGAGGAGAAAACGTTAAAAACTTTTCGCGTTCAGGTGTTTTCACCGCACAAGATAAACCATCCAGTTTACCTGCTTTCACCTCAGCCAATATCTCTGCCCATACACCTGTTTTAACTTCAAAGTGCAAACCTATTTTTTTACTGATCAAGGCTAGAAAATCTGCTGATATACCGCTATGTTTACCCTGCTTGTTTCGAAAATCATACGGTGCCCAGCTGTAATCTGACCCTAAGGTGACAGTAGGATGATCTGCTATCCATCTTTGTTCTTCAGGTGTGAAAGCAACTGTCCAGAGGAATGTCATACATAAGAGGTAAGTACTTATGATCCTAATCAGAAGAGAGTGCAATTTCAATAAATTCATCTTGGTATGCTAAAAAGATCGCTATAAGTTCAGGATCAAACTGTGTAGCACTATGTTCTTTCATATATGCAAGTGATCGCTCAACTGTCCATGCTTCTTTGTAGTAACGTTTATGTGTCAAGGCATCAAAGACATCTATAATAGACACGATACGCCCATAGATATGTATCTCTTCACCTTTTAATCCTCTAGGGTATCCTGTTCCATCCCATTTTTCATGATGACTCATAGCAATAATATCTGCAGCCTGTATGATCTGTCTTCTTGAACCTTTTAAAAACTTGTGTGCTGCAGTAGTATGTGTTTTCATTACCTCAAATTCATCAGGCGTTAACCTGTCTCTTTTTTTCAAAATACCATCGGGAATGGTCACTTTTCCTATGTCATGCATGGGTGAGGCATGAAAAATATTATCTACATCCTCTTTCGTTAACGCAGGATGATAAGAGGCCAAAAGACGTGACATTTCTGACACTCTTTTGACATGGTCACCCGTCTCTTGAGAACAACTTTCTATCAGTTCAGTTAGCATATAGATAATTTCTTTTTGCCCCTCTTCTACCTCATCCAGTACACGTTTTCTTTCATATTTTACCTTTGCTTTTAAAGATAAATTATGTTCTTTAAGTACCAACTTGGCCTGATACAACTCCAAATGTGTACGTACCCTGACCAAAAGTTCTTCCGCATGAAAAGGTTTGATAAGGTAATCAACAGCACCTAATTCAAAGCCCTTGGTAATGGCATCAATATCTGTTTTTGCAGTAAGAAAGACAATAGGGACATCCTTATATTCGTCTATATTCTTGATGGCTTCACATACAGCATACCCATCCATATTTGGCATCATAATGTCAAGTAAAATAATATCAAACTGACTTTTTTCTATAAGCTTCAGCGTCTCTTCACCTGAAAGTGCGAAGGTAAGGTTATAATTTTCTTCGCGTAAAATATTCATAGCTATTTGTATATTTTCGACAACATCATCTACTATAAGAACATTATAATTTAAATCCATACTTTCCTCCATAGTCAAAAAACATTATGTAATATCATAACATAAAGATATACTTTAATGTGATTAATTTTTATACAGATATTTTACGTAAAAACACCCCTGACTCAACATGTGCAGTATGCGGAAA
>DQVY01000065.1 GCA_015661535.1 Sulfurovum sp.
CTCCATGACATTTGTATCGTTGAACACACGATGGATATTGTAGAAGCACTTGCAAAAATGGAAAAAGAAAAAGCCTCAGCACTACTTGTAAAAAATGGATCAGGCTACGGTATTGTGACAGACAGTGATCTGCGTGGATACATTTTGCATAAAGAGAGAGACAATTTAGAGCGTATTGCAGACATTCAGACCTATCCAATTATTGCTATTTCCGAAGGTGAATTACTCTTTAATGTACTGCTTCTCATGACAGGGAACTCCATCAAACATTTGCCTGTGTTGGATGCAGAGGGTAATCCCATAGGGATACTGGCACTGATCGACCTTTTAAGTTACTTTTCCAACCAGTCTCACCTTATAGGGAACCAGATAGACCATGCAACGGACTTAGGCACGGTGATCTCTGCATCAAGACGTATAGAAGTGATGATCGCAAGTTTGCACCATAAGGGTGTAAAGTTCCGTTATATTGCCAGATTGGTCTCTGAAATACATAAAAAGATGTATGCCAAACTTTTTGCACTTATCTTTCCTGCCTCTTGGCAAGAAAATGCAACACTAATACTTCTGGGCAGTGAAGGTAGAGGTGAACAAGTTTTACGTACAGACCAGGACAATGCTATTATCTTTAAGTCCGATTTTAAAGCAGAGAATAAAGAGACCTATCTTTTACAGTTTACTGAAGCTTTAGATGAGATCGGTTTTCCCCGCTGTGAGGGTAATGTGATGGTCATTAATCCAAAGTGGTCGAAAGATGTGCAGGGGTATAAACAAGACATTCGAAACTGGATCGACATGCCTAATGAAGAAAACCTGCTTGATCTGGCCATCTTTTACGATGCGTATGCCGTGGCAGGAAATAAAACATTACTGATAGATCTGCGTAAAGAACTTATAGAAAAAGTCAAAGGACATACAAGTTTTTTTACCTATTTTGGTAAAGCTGTTGAGAGTTTTGAGTCTCCTCTGGGTCTTTTTTCACGTTTTATCTCTACAGACGACATGCATAAAAATGAAGTAGACATTAAAAAAGGTGCACTTTTTGCACTCATTCACGGTGTACGTGTACTCGCACTGGAGTATGGTATCACCAAAACCAACACAACAGAACGTATAAAGGCGCTGCATACTTTGGAATATATGAGTAAAGAAGATGCAAGCAACCTGATAGAAGCACTTGAAATACTTATGACTTTACGTTTACATGCAAGACTTGAAAAACTGGAAGAGGGCAAAGAGATGAACAACTATATTGCACTGGAACGTTTAAGCAAGTTAGAGAAAGACACCTTTAAAGAAGCATTAAAAATGGTTGAGACCTTTAAAGAGAGAGTGGCCTACCACTTTCATCTCTCAGTGGTACGCTGATGTTTGCCTCTTTACGAAAAAAATGGAACCACAAGGCCTTGACGGATCCTCGTTTTGATTTTTTGTTTGATGAAGTATCAGAAGAGGAAGTGGTGGTTTTTGACTGTGAAACGACTGGACTAAACCCTAAAAAAGATGACATTATTTCCATAGGAGCAGTCAAGATGAAAGGCAATAAGATCTTGACCAATGAAGCGATACATATTTATGTAAAGCAAGAGAAGCAAATAAGTCATGAAAGTATAGCTATTCATCAGATACGTCACTGCGATCTCTATGATGCTGTCAGTATAGAAGAAGCCATTGATAAATTTCTTTATTATATAGGCAGCAGACCCCTTGTCGGCTATTATCTTGAATTTGACACAGCGATGATAAACAAATATATCAAACCTCTCTACGGCATCCATCTGCCTAACAGACAAATAGAAGTTTCTGCTTTGTATTATGATCAAAAACTTGCAGAAACCCCCGGTGGACATATAGACTTACGATTTAACACTATTTTGGAAGCCCTTGACCTGCCAAAACTTGAAGGGCACAATGCCTTAAATGATGCGGTAATGACGTCCATGATGTATCTAAAACTGAAAAATATTCCTTAAAGGAATGCTACCTATAGACACATATATATTTATAACCATACTCATGCTATAGTCTTGCTATGCTAGTATGCAATAATACATAAAGATAAAATTATATTTAAGGATAAACATGACAAAAGAAACTTCACATTCCAATTCAATATTTGCACCCAACCCGGAATTCGCCAAAGATGCGAACATTAAAAGTATGGACGAGTATCATGCTTTGGTGAAAAAAGCCACAGATGATTATGAAGGGTTCTGGGGTGATTTTGCCAAAGAGAAAATAGACTGGATCAAACCTTTTGATACAGTTTTAGATGAAAGCAATGCACCTTTTGTTAAATGGTTTGACGGGGGACAGCTAAATGTTTCTACACAATGTATAGACCGTCATTTAGACACACGTAAAAACAAGGCTGCCATTATTTTTGAAGGTGACAGGGGTGACAGAGAAGTCATTACCTACCTTGACCTTTACGACAATGTAAACAAATTTGCAAACCTTTTAAAAGAAGACTTTGGCGTTAAAAAAGGTGACAGAGTGGTCATCTACATGCCGATGATCCCCGAAGCAGCCTATGCCATGCTTGCCTGTGCCCGTATTGGGGCTATTCACTCCATCGTATTTGGCGGATTCTCTTCAGAAGCACTACGAGACCGTATTGAAGATGCAGAAGCAAAAGTGGTCATTACTGCAGATGGTGCTTTTAGAAAAACAAAACCCTATATGCTAAAACCTGTGGTAGATGCTGCATTGGAAGGGAAAACACCGGTAGAAAAAGTATTGGTAATAGAACGTAACCATGAAGAGGTCACTTGGGTGGCAGGTCGTGACTACTCCTACAATGAACTCATTAAAGGCAAGTCCGGAAAATGTGAAGCCGAGATCATGGAGAGTGAAGACCCGCTTTTCCTGCTCTATACTTCTGGAAGTACAGGAAAACCAAAAGGGGTACAACACAACTCTGCAGGGTACATTCTATGGGCACAGATGACCATGGAATGGGTCTTTGATGTCAAAGAGAACGATACCTACTGGTGTACGGCTGATGTAGGTTGGATCACCGGACATACCTATATTGTATATGGACCGTTGGCCATGGGTGCCACCACAGTGATGTTTGAGGGTGTCATTACCTACCCTGATGCCGGACGTCCTTGGAAAATGGTAGAAGAGTTGAGAATCAACCAGTTCTACACCGCACCTACAGCCATTAGGGTTTTACATAAAATGGGTGAAGATGAACCTGCAAAGTATGACCTTTCGTCTTTAAAAGTACTGGGAACAGTGGGTGAACCTATTGACCCTCCTGCGTGGAAGTGGTACTACGAAGAGGTAGGTAGTTCCAAGTGTGCCATTGTCGATACCTATTGGCAGACAGAAACGGGTGGACACATTGTTTCACCTCTGCCTGGTGCAACCCCAATCAAACCTGCCTGTGCCACACTGCCTTTACCTGGGATCATGGGTGAGATACTTGACCCTGAAACGGGAGAAAAAGTAGCTGAGGGGGAGAGCGGATACATGTGTATCACACGCCCTTGGCCTTCACAGATACGTGGTGTATGGGGTGATGAAGAGCGCTATATTAAGTCTTATTTCGGTGATGTGGTGAAAGATGGAAAAGCCGTTTACTTTACAGGAGACGGTGCGGTGTATGGTAAAAATGGGTACATTACCATTACAGGACGCACAGATGATGTCATTAACGTTTCTGGGCACAGAATGGGTACTGCTGAAGTAGAATCTGCCATTAAAAAACATGACAATGTAGCAGCTGTTGCAGTGGTTGGAAAACCTCATGAACTCAAGGGAGAAGGCATCTTCGCCTATGTGGTACTGAAAAGTGATGAAGGTTTTGCTGATGAAATTGAAGAGATGAAAGCGATTAATAATGTGATTAAAACAGAAATCGGTAACATCGCGTTATGTGATGACATGGTATTTGTCCCTGACCTTCCAAAAACAAGATCTGGTAAAGTCATGAGAAGAATTCTCAGATCACTTGCCAAAGGTGAAAAGATCACCCAGGACATCTCTACACTTGAAGACCCTTCCATCGTAGAAAAGATACAAAACATTTGTAAAGGAGCATGATATCATTGATGCAGTGATTTCGTTCATAATCAAGGCGAATTTTTGAAGGTAGTTAGTTGCTGTGGTAATAAGTCTTGTTCCTCGTTTCATATAAATGACCTGCCAAAAAACCGCTTGCAAAAGACCATTGCAGGTTATAGCCCCCGCAGGGGCCATCAATATTCATTATTTCTCCACAAAAATAAAGCCCGTTTAGTTTTTTACTCTGCATCGTATAGGGATCGATTTCTTTCAAATGAATACCCCCGCGGGTGATCATTGCCATCTTGAAGCCGTCATGCCCGTTGATGGTAAGCGGAGTCCATGCAAGCAGTTTGATGAGTTTGTCCCTTCCTGCACCATTCTGTTTCCCCAAAGTGATCTCTGGATCAACTTCTGAAAGATTACAGAGTTCAAGACTCACAGACTCTGGGAGCAGGGTTAAGAGTAATGCCAGGGTATTGCGGTGAGGGTCTTTGGCCTGTTCTTTTTTGAAGTGTTCCCTTATCTGCTCTTCATTCATTCCTTTGGTAAGGTTTGCAAGCACAGGTACTTCATCGAACTTAGACAAAAGGGGTGTTATCTCCCGAGAAAAATCAAGGACCACAGGACCACGAATACCCCCTTTGGTAAAGATGAGATCCCCTTTGGCAGAAAGTTTTTTATACTTTTTAATATCAACGTGCATAGCAACCTTTGCTATGGTATCAGCCCTGCAGTTCTCTACCCATTTTTCTTTAATTTTAAGAGGCATCATAGCAGGGTAGAGTGCTGTCACTTTGTGTCCTACAGAGGCTGCCATAGGGTAACCGTCACCCTCTGCACCCAGTACAGGGTAACCCATACCGCCAGAGGCAATGACCACAGCATTGGCATGAAACGTGTCATTCTGCGTTTGTACACCGCTTACCTTAACACCGTCATGTTCCAGTGTTTCTACTTTTTGGGAACACTGTACTTCCACACCCAAGTGCAGCATCTCTTGCTCCATAGCAGTAATGATCGTAGAAGAGCTATGGGTAATAGGAAATACACGATAACCGTCAGGTGCATGACTCTCTACACCCAAGTCTCTGAAAAATGCCATAAGTGATTGATGATCCAATGCTTCAAGGGCAGGGGACATAAAACGACCGTCACGTCCAAATCGTGCCATAAAGTCTTCGTTGGAAAGGGTGTTAGTGAGGTTACAGCGTCCGCCGCCTGTGGCTTTGAGTTTTGCACCTATTTTTGAGAGTTTTTCCAAAAGCAGTACAGACTTGCCATCACGTGCTGCGGTAATAGCCGCCATCATACCTGCTGCCCCGGAACCTATTACAATGAGGTCATAGTTTTTTTGCGCTTTCAATACCCTTGCATCTCACCTTCAAGATAGACAATGGAAGCTTTTAACGCTTCTATGACACTCATCTCTTTCTCTTCAAGTTTTTCAAGAGAGAGTACCCGTAACTTTTCAAGATACAGTTGCAATAGTTCTTCCTTATTCATGCTAAACAGTCAGTGTAGAAGACCAAATACCGTGAAGGTTACATCCGCTTGTTGCTTTCAGTGTTTTTACATTGTCAAGTTTTACATAAAACGAGGTAGCACCGCGTGAAATTTCAGGCTCCAAAGTATTTTTCCCCACAAGTGTGTCATCTGCATGAAGAGAGATAAAATCTATCCAGTGGTCTTGTGTACTTGGGTGGATGATCCCGCCTTGACCTGTGGTGATCTCTACACGTGTATAACCTTTGGCATCTTTCTCTTTAATGGTTATCTGCGGTGTATGCTTGAGTTCACCTTTGCTCATGTTTTTTGGGTCTTTAGGCTTCATCTCCATACGATTCATATCTTTTTCCAACATTTTTGCCTCTGCGCTGACTGCCGATACAAGTGCAAGTGCACCTGCTACTTTTAATGCTTCTCTTCTGTTCATACTGTTGCCTTTTTTTGAATCTAAATTTTCACTATAATATCATAGCTGTATTAATAAAAAGTAAAAAATGACAGCTATTTTGTATTGGGGAGTCTAATATGTACATACGAAGTGGAAAAATTCAATTTTTATTTTGGACAGCATTCTTCTCTGTTGTGCTTTATCTCTGGATCGTCACAGTAGGTCTGCAAACCTTCGTACTCCCCGATGAAAGACCTATGCAGCTGCCTCAAAATGTGGTTGTATTGCTCTTTGTGCTTTATGGCATACTCTCTGTACTGGTAATCACCGGAACTATCATTGCAACAATGATAGACAATGCCTTTTATAGAAAATTTTTCGGCATTTTTATTATGCTCGCACTGGCAACACTCTTGGCTGCAAAGAGTATGTTTGGATAAACACTAAAGATAGGTAAAGTGCCTTAGCTTCGGTAAGGTAAGCGCTGATCGTATGAGTTTCTCTTTTTCTAAACTGTTGCCTTCTATACATACCCAGACCAAAGACTTTATCTGTTCAAGTGCCTGCGTGTTAGTAAGTCTGTTATGTGCAACATCAAGAAAGACAAGTTGTTCATGATCTACAAGCGATGCTATACTTACTATCTGATTATGATTCGCTTCTATCTTTTTAAGTTTCTGCAGTGCTCTGAGAATCGATATGTCTTCTATAGCATTATGGTGCATAAATAGATGTTTGAGTTTGGGAAAATGCTGAAGTACACGAATGTCTTCTATGGTATTGTTCGAAAAAGCAAGTTTATGAATATTTGTCAGGGGTGCAAGTACATCAATGTTTGAAAGTTTGTTTCGGGAGAGTGAAAGTGCACCCAGCCATGTAAGTTCTCTTATGGACTCCGGTATCTCTTCTAGGTCCAAGTCACTTAGGTTGAGATAGGGTATCTTTTCTGCTTTGCACTGGGCTATTTTTTCTTCTGCTGATCTATTTTTATCCACGGCTATAATCCTATAGGTTTTTGGGTATCGATAGCATAATTCGTAAAAGCTACAGCATCATAACCATGTGCCCCGCCTGTGTAGCCGTTAGACCTTGTCGACAAGGTATAGGTAGCAGGTGTTTTGGCAAAGAGATCTATGCTTTGACTATTAGACCACTCGCCCGATATTTGACCGTCAAAATCTTTGATATTTGCCAAAACGGAAGCTTTGGCCAGGGAAAGAGTGTTTTTATTGACAAAAACTTCTCCTGCATGCAGTGTGTACAGTAAGAAAGTGAGCATAAATATAGGTTTTAAATAAAGATACATAGTGAATCTTCCTTTGTTGTAGATAGTATGAGATTATAGCAGAAAATTTTGATATAATTTCACAATTAATTTAAGGTACACTCATGTCAAATCCATCCAATTCACAGCCAACACTTCTGAAGCAATTCCGCTCTTTTTGTTACCAAAACAACGCCACAGACTTTAAAGAAGCTATTGAGTACTTTGCAGTATTTGGAGGTATGGGCTGGACTGTCGATATGTCTAAACCATTGGAAACACTTATAGAAGAAAAGGTACTTTCAAACTATCGTTATATACATGGGGACTTAACCAAGATCACCCACTCAAAGCCCAGCTACCATGCCATGCTTACAGCCATAGCCACAGGTGACAGACGAGAGCATTCGGCTTTTAAAAAAGTGAACATAGGCAGAGAAGAGGGTGAAGAGGTGATAGACTTTCTCATAAAAGATGGTTTTTTGGTCTTTGACAAGTCTGTAGAGAAACCAGTCAATGAAAAAGACGGCATCTCAGACAAGCTTTTATTTGTAACCCCTTTTATGCGCTTTTGGTTTGCCGTTATTTCACCTACCTATAAAAGTATCAAAGAGGGTGACTATGCGGAAGTAAAAGAGCGCTGGGCCAAAATGAAATCAGGTTTTTCTACACTCATCTATGATCAATTGATCTTAGAACTACTACAGCAAGGTCTTAAAGATACTTTTGAAGGTGACCCCATTGTCTCCATAGGCGGCTACTGGGACAGAAATGTAGAGATAGACATACTCATAAAAAGAAAATCAGGTACGCTCATCGCCGGTTTGACAAAATACGCAAAGTCTAAAGCAAGTAAAAGTGATCTGACAAAATTAAAAGAAAAATGCAAGCAGGCAGAACTTCCTGTGGAAAGTTTTATTATTTTCTCTAAAAATAAATTTTCATCCGAACTCAAAAAAGAGAAAGGTGAAAAGCTACAACTGCTTTCCCTGCGTAATCTTGCCGCGCTTCTTTCCAATTTAAATGAAAAAGACCTCCTTATTTATAGCAATAAAAAGTATTAAATTTAAATTTCAAACATGTTATAATCAATAAAAAGGATCGTTTTCATGGAAGAAATAGAAGTAGAAGAAGCTCCCAGACCAAGTTTTGATAGAATTTTATATACAATTCTCTATCTGATCATAGGCAGGTTTATCTCTATGGTCCTTTTTGTGATCACCATTACGCAGTTTATCTATAGTTGGCTGGGAGATGAACCCAATGACAAAATTTTGATATTTACAGAAGGTATGGCAGAATATACCAAACAACTTGTAGAATATGTAGGCTTTAACACCAATACCAAACCATGGCCAATAGGTGATTGGCCTAGCAAAGAGGATTAAGGTATCAATCTCTGGCCTTAACTCCGTATATTTAAAAAATTTCTTGTACTGATGTCATCGTAAGGCTTGTTTAGGGCATAAAAGGTTTCATAACTCTGCAAGACACGTTTAAAGTCAGCACTTTTTTTACTCTCCTCTGCCAAGACTTCAGACAATGCGACTTTGGCTGCATCCATCATCTCTTTAGGAAATGTTTTTACCTTTACATTGGAAGGAAGTACTTGCAGTGCTTTGGCATTTTTGTATCTGAACTCTTGAAGCATTGTGCCTGTCATCTCTTCACTTGCAGCTGTGATGATGGCTCTGTGCTCATCACTTAACTTTTCCCAGCGTGCCTTATTAAAGGTGATTTCCAAAATACTTCCCGGCTCATGCCAGCCTGTGTAGTAGTAGTCAGCTGCTTTAGCAAAGCCCATCATGCTGTCCAGGGCAGGTCCTACCCACTCTGTTGCATCTATGGTACCGCGTTCCAAAGCTGTGTATATCTCTCCCGCAGGAAGGAGTACAGGGTTCACACCCAGTTTTTTCATCACTTCTCCCCCAAGCCCGGGAATACGCATTTTTAAACCTTTAAGATCTGCTAGGCTATCAATAGGTTTTTTAAACCACCCGCCCATTTGAGGACCTGTGGTTCCCCCTATAAGCGGGTAAAGGTTAAACTTCGCATACAATTCACGCCATAGGTCATAACCGCCGCCAAATTTCATCCAGGTGATCATCTCTTCCGAAGTTAAACCAAGGGGCATACCGCCAAAAATACTAAAAGCAGGGTTTTTCCCTTTCCAGTAGTAGACTCCCGAATGAAACGCATCTATCTGTGCTGCAGATGTAGCATCAAACACTTGCAGGGCAGGGACTAAAATATTTTTAGGAAATACTTTTATCTCCAAAGAGCCACCAGAGAGTTCAAAACAGCGTTTGGCAAAGGTATCAACCCCTGTACCCATAATGGGAAAATGTGCAGGCCAGGATGTCGCTAATTTCAGGGTGACTTTTTTCCTCTTTTTTCCTGGAAGAGAACCCTCTTCAGATACTTCTTCTGCTCTATGACAGGCACTTGCAGCCAAGGCAGTAGCCCCCAGTGCTGTAGTGGTTAAAAAATCTCTTCTTTTCATGGGTTTACCCTTTATATTTGTGAAGACACTTACAAAAAAGTCAGCGTGTCGTTTTTCATTTTTTGACTGAGTCTTTCTATAAATTCTTCTGCGTAAGACTCTCCTTTTTCTTTAAAGAGTACCGCAACATCAGGCTCATAGAGCTCTTTTGCTGTTTCTGTAAAAAGATCGACCCATGGTTTAAAATACTCCATTTTTAAATTCGGAATTGTAAAATGAGGTCCAAAAGGATCTCCGTTATACGCCTTTTCATTCAAAAAGACTGAATCCCAGAAATTGACCAAAAGTGCTATATGCTCTGTCCACTCTTCATCGTGCATATCATCGCCAAATTCTGTTTCAAAAATGAAGCCTATATCTTTATCGTTTAAAGCCCTTTCATAAAACAGGGTAGTCATCTGTTTAAGGTTTTCTCTTGTAATGCTGTCGTAGAGTTTCAGAGTTGATCCTTTATCTTATTTCATGAAATTATAGCAAAAACTTCAAAAATCTAGCAAATATTAATGTAGCTAAAGTACCATAGAGTCTATAGAAAACAAGGAGAAATAATGCACTGTCACATTTGCAATAAAAGCACAAAATCATTTGTACATGAAAAAACAAATATCAGATACTATTATTGTAAAAATTGTGCATATATATTTAAATCCCCAGAGTTGTATCAGGACTTCACGTTGCAAAAAGAGCGTTACAATCTGCATACCAATGATGAGAATGATGCAGGGTACAAAGCCTATTTTCAACGTTTTTTAGACTTTACCCTGCCATTAGTTGGTCCCGTGAAAACAGCTTTGGATTTTGGATGCGGGGCTAGTTCTATTTTGTCAACTATGTTAGGAGAGAATGGGATTGAATGTGCGTATTACGATCCTATTTATCATCCGGATACACTGGATGATAGTAAAAAATATGAACTCATTGTATCTACAGAGGTTTTTGAGCACTTACATCAGCCCAAAGAAGTCTTTTTAACCTTATTAAAACATTTAAAAAAGGATGGGTTTTTGGCCATTCAGACACAATTTCATCCGAACAATGAAGAAGATTTTAAAAAATGGTATTACCATCAAGACCCTACACATATCGTCTTTTTTACCGCAGATACTTTTAGGGTATTAGCCAAAGATCATGGCTGTACCTTTTTAGCTGACAATGGTAAAAATATGCTGCTCATACAAAAAAATTAAAAGAGCGTATACTCTTCTTTGATCGTATTTAAAATACTTTTGTCCGCATTATAGACAAATGCATAATTAAAGTGAATGGTTTTCAGCAGTTCACGTACTTCATCTTCATCTTTAAACCAATGCGGGTGGTCTATGCCGGGTACTTTTGTTTTTGGCGGTGTCAAAACAATACTTTTTACCCACATATTCGATCGCATCACATATTCTCTTGCTTTACTGATGTCAGGGAGATTGTCTGTAAATATCACTACCTGGTCACTTTTACTTGCCTGTGTACTGCGTAGTTTGGTATCGATGAAAACCGGTAAAAAGTGTTTGGTATATTTGATACGGTCCATAGTATAAGGCATATCATGCACGTTACAAAAGTCTACCGCACGCAAAAGATACTCTAAATGAAAAGGTATAAGCTCTTTTTCCTGGTACAGGAAGCCATCTACTTTAAACGTACTTTTAAAGAGGGTATCTGAAACAAGATAACCGTCCACTTCTCTGTTGATCTTTTCTATGTCCGGCTGAATAAGCTGCATAAGTTCTTTGTTCGTACCTACAAAAAGTGTACCGTCAGAGTTCAGTATCTGCTCAAACGATTTCCGCCAATCATTGGCTACAAAAGAGATATTTCCCTTATGTTTAATGATCAGTTTCAAAAAGGTAAGTTCATGCTCCAAGAGTAAATAAAACTTTACCTCTTTTTTAAGGATCACATAACGTATGAGCTTAAAGGCAGCGAGTTTTATATCTGAAACTTTTATCCATGCTATTTCATCATCATGTTTTACAATAGTTTCATCATCATAAATGATCGCATAGGCACCATTGGCTATGGCCTGGTCAATCTCTTCTTGGTTTGAGGAGAAAAAAAGGTCACCATGTTCAACTTTTGACTGATAAACTGTAGCTGATTCAATGGCTTGGACAGAAGGGGTATTTGTAAGTACACCTTCTGTTAAATTAATAATGTCTTCTATTTTCATATTTATCCTATGGGTGTCCCAGCCGTTTTTGGCTTTTCAGGACGGATCATACAGAGTCCGTTTTCATCTTTGGCTGCTAGAAGCATACCTTGACTTAAGAGTCCCATCAATTTAGCAGGCTTGAGGTTTGCAACGACACAGACCTGCGTATTTAACATATCTTCTGCGGAGTACCACTCTTTAATACCTGCAACCACCTGTCTTGGTTCTGCTTCGCCGACATCGACCTGAAGTAAAAGAAGTTTTTTGCTTTTAGGCACTTCTTCTGCCTGAACAACCGTACCTACTTTAAGTGACGTTTGGAAAAACTGGTCTATGCCTATAAGTGCAATACCTTCAGCTTCGACAGCTTCAGCCACCTTTGTTTTTTTCTTTTTCTCTTCAACTTTTTTATCTACAGGTTCCATTTGCTCTAAACGAGGTTCTTCTATACGAGGGAAAAGAGGGTCGATCTTTTCTAAAGTAAAAGGTGCTAAAAGGTCAGTTCCTTTTGCCAGTGTTTTCCAACTCTCATTGTCTATAGTAAAATGTAAAGCATTGGAGATCTTTGTACATACTTCTGGCATAACAGGGTAAAGCATGACTGAAACTTTTGCCAAGATAGCAGAAATAAGGCCATTGAGTGCCATGGCTTCCTCTTCCTTGCCTTCTTTCATGAGTGTCCAAGGCTGGTACATGTCAATGGCTTTGTTGGCTACAGTCAGTGGTCTCCAGAGTTCTTCAAGGTAACGGTGGATCTGCATTTCAAAAAGAAGAGGTTCCAGTTTGTCTAAAGAAGCATGCACTTCGTCAAGCTCACTCTGGTAATATTTTGCCACATTAGAAGAGTCCACTTTGCCTTCAAAGTATTTTCCGGACATACCAATCACACGGTTAAGCAGGTTTCCAAGGTCGTTACCCAAGTCAGAGTTAATACGGTCAATGAGTGCTTTTTGTGAAAAGTCACCATCCCCGCCAAAAGGCACTTCTCTAAGCATAAAGTAACGGAAATTGTCTAAACCATAGGCATCAGCTACTTCTCTGGGGTTCACAACATTGCCTTTAGATTTAGACATTTTTTCACCGTCACGCGTCCACCAGCCATGAGCAGCTATATGTTTAGGTAAAGGCAGGTCAAGACTCATAAGGAAAGCAGGCCAGTAGATAGCATGGAAACGCAAGATATCTTTACCGATAAGCTGTACACGGGCAGGCCAATAGTCCATGTTGGCATCATCAGTACCGTAACCCAGTGCCGTTACATAGTTCATAAGCGCATCAAGCCATACATACATCACATGTTTAGGGTCATTGAGATCTTCCGGAAGTTTTACACCCCAGTCAAAAGAGGTTCTAGTAATGGAGAGGTCAGTAAGTCCGCCTTCCACAAAACGGATTACTTCATTTCTTTTGGAACGAGGCAAGATAAAGTCCGGATGCTCTTCATAGTACTGAAGCAGTTTGTCTTGATAGTTGGAAAGTCTAAAGAAATAAGACTCTTCTTCAACTACGGTAGTGCTTTTCCCGCACTCAGGACAAAACTCATCATCTACAAGCTGTATAGAAGGGAAAAAGGTTTCACAAGAGATACAGTAATGCCCTTTGTAGGTATCTTTATAAATGTCACCATTCTTATGCATTGTTGAAAAGGCTTTTTGTACCCCTTTCATATGGTCCGCATCGGTAGTACGGATGAATTTATCGTAAGAGATATCAAAATCATCCCAGAGGTTTTTAAAGGTTGCAGAGATCTCATCGGCATATACTTGTGTACTTTTCCCTCTGGCTTTGGCGGCTTCTTCTATCTTCTGTCCGTGTTCGTCAGTACCGGTAAGAAAATACGTATCAAGTCCGGAAAGACGTGAGTAACGTGCAAGTGTATCTGCAATAATCGTTGTGTAGGCATGACCAATATGGGCAATGTCATTTACATAATAAATAGGGGTTGTAATATAGGCTTTTTCGCAAGACATGAGTGTTCCTTAAACAAATGAGTTTGTAGAGTATTTTAGGAAGATATTTTAACTAAATAGTGCTGTGTTTTGGGTGATTTTATGAAATTATAAATTTGTATGGTTATAATATTCTACTTAATTATTACCGCAGCAATGAATAATTAAGGATAAGTACAAAGGTAACAAGATGGGTGATGAGAACAAAAACATGCATACGCTTCAGGAAAAAGAAAACTATACTGAAGAAGAAAAAAAACAGATCATGGAAAGGTTGAATGAAGAGAGGCTTATTCATCAACGAGTCAGAGAGAGACTCGACGGTAAGATAAATAACTATACCGAAGAGGAAAAAAGCCAAATTTTAAACATTCTTAACGAACAGAGACTGAGTAAACAAAAACGTGAAGAGATCAAAAAGAAGCGTCTTGAAAATAAAAAGGTCTATACTTTTGGTTCAAAAAGATTTTATAAATTCAAAAAGATGGAAAGAGAATACCTTATAGAGACCAAAGAGTGTGAAGATCTTTCAAGTAGACCAAAGCTTATCTCTCTCTATTACAGGACCTTTGAAGAGCTAAAAAAGAAAGAAGTACTCATTAAAACAGAGATCTATTCAGAGTACTTCTTCATCTCCTACAACCCTATACGGGTATACTTCAAGACCTATGCACTTGAAGATGAAAAATAAAATTTTAGATGTACTATGTCTATATTGTGGAGTGTGCAGATGAAACACTCTATACCGGTATAGCTACAGAATTGGCACGTCGTGTGGAAGAGCATAACAGTTCAGAAAAAGGGGCTAAATACACACGTGTCAGAAGACCTGTCACCTTGGTCTACAGTGAAGAATACCCCGACAGAAGCACTGCTTCCAAACGGGAATATGAGATAAAAAAGAAGATGAACCGGGCGCAGAAGTTGAAGCTGATCGCTTCTGCTTCTGCTTAAGGGCACCTCTAAAACTCAAATCCTCCGCCAGCACCTTTGCTCATGCTGTCATAGACTGCTTTGATGTAGGCATCTCGTACTTCACAGTCAAGTAGTTTCTCACAGGTCATACAGCTTTTTAACTGATGCTCCGCCTGACACTTTTCAAGTTCTACCTTTTTTTGTGCAAAGACGATTTGCCACTCATCCAAAACCTGTTCTGACATTAGTTTTCTAACCCATAAGCAGATTTCAGGGCATTCACCTCATAGTTTGAACCAAAGAAACAAGGGCTGGTATCATGAGGATGTGAGGGGACAAGTTCCATGAGTTTTAAACCTTCCCCATTGACCGCCTGTCCACCTGCCTGTTCATAAATGAATGCAAAGGGTATCACTTCAAAGAGTTGTCTGAGTTTGCCATCTGGTTTGTCAGACGTACCGGGGTAAGAGAAGAGACCGCCCCCTTTAAGCAATATCTGATGAAGGTCAGGCACCATACCGCCTGAATATCTCAATCTGTAGCCTTCCGCAAACAGACCATCTACAAATGTTTTGTGGGTTTTGGACCAGTTTTGCTGTGTACCGCCAGGTGCGTTAAGTTTTCCTTTTTCATCCAGTGTGATCTCTGAAATAAAATTAAAAAGACCTTCCTGTGCTCTATAGTGTTTTGGTTTCTCATTTTTTTCAGCCAACACAAGCTCAATACGCGGACCATAGACGACATAGGCAGAAGCAACAAGGTTTTGGGCTTCCAAAGCACCTTCATAAATACCAAAAATAGAGCCTACAGAAAGGTTTACATCTGCAAGACTTGAACCATCAAGCGGGTCATAACAGATCGTGTATTTACCGTCTTCATGTAAGGCCAGAACACCTTCTTTTTCTTCACTGACCAATGCTTTCACAAGAGAGACATCTTTAAATGCTTCTTCAATGATATAGTCACTCTTCACATCCAGTTTAAGCTGCTCTTCTCCCGAAGAGTTCTCACTGTCACTGTAACCCAGGTCTTCGGTTTTAATGGCATGGTCTATTTTGATCGCTGCTTTTTTAATGGTCTCAAATATGGTTTGCATGGCTTAATCCTCTTTTTTATATGCTTTTTGCATGAGCGTCTATCCACTCTATGATCTCTGTTGTGTTGTTTAAGTCGAGCAGGGTGATGTGCTCAGGTATCGTATAGTCAGAAAGCCTGACACTGTCATCTACAGCGATCGCTTCTGAACACGCAAAGTAACTTTCATCGATCATGTTCCTAAAAATAGCAATACGCGGCAAAGGAAGTGTTTTGAGCCCTTCTACAAGTAAAATGTCAAAATCATTGAGCATCGCTACGATCTCATCTAAACTTTTTTCACGTTGGGAAAAATAGGTGGTCCGTGTAGGGGAAGTAATGACCACTTCTGCACCGGTTTGGGAAAACTTATGGCTGTCTTTACCCTCTACATCAAATTGTGCTTTGTCTTTAGGGTCATTTTTAATGATGGCAACTTTTTGATCAACGATCAATGTTTTGGCAATTTTTTCTACCAGTGTGGTTTTCCCACTGTTAGATGGACCTGTAAATGCTACAGCAACTCTTTTTTTCACGTTTACCCTTTAGGAACTTTAGGGTACCTCTAATATATGGTACCCGTCTGTCGGAATTATACTTAAATGTTTATTGAAAGTATGTTAAACTTACCATCAAATAAGGGGAGTTCAATGTTTAGATTAGCAGCAGCCAGTATAGGCATTTTTATTCTTCTAGGATGTACATCCAAAGAAGAATCAGCACTCATGAAATCCTATACCGAAAAAATGAATTATCATAAAAAACTGCAAAAAACAGAAAAAGTACAACTGTACGAAAACAATGTCACCAAGGTCATGCTCACAGCGACCTATCTTTATACACCCACTGAAGATAAAAATGACACAAGAGACGAACTCTTTATCGTCGGTATCCACTTTGAAGATGGCGCATCAGATGAGTCAGGCTACAGTCTTCTTTTGAACACTACAAAACCCAAAGAGATACAGGCATTAAAAGAGAATGACAAACGCTTTAAAGATCTCTCTTTTATATCGGAGTGGGGTGAATATTACCTTGTAACTTTTCCGCACAGTAAGAGTAAAAAACTGACACTTGTTTTTGAAAGTGAACAGTATGGAAAAGGTACGCTTCACTTTGCCAAAGTGGCAAAGTATGTATTTACCAAAACGGCATTTAAAAGATAAGGGCTTTTCGACTTAGCTAGAGTTATTTTCTAAATTTATCTGTTTTATCAGGGGATGCCAAAACTTTCAGCAAGGGAAATATACGTGTAGTGACACCCAGTTTATTGATGTATATCACATAATTTGCCAATACTTTCTTCCCGTATTCTCTGGCTTCAGCATTTTTCATTTTTTCCATACTCATATACGGTTCATAAGGACCTTTTCTAAAGTTACGTTTGTTTTTAATAAGCTTTCTTGTAAAGCCTATACCGCCATTGTACGCGTAGGCAATAAAGAGAGGATGGTGTAGATATTTGGTCAAATAGTCAAGATGGAAATCTGCATATTCTATGGCTTTATACGGATCGAACATATCATCCAGGTCCATTTTTTGGCCTTTTTCTTTGGCAATATGCTTAATAAGAAAAGGCATGAACTGCATCATCCCCAGGGCAAATGAACGCGAAACAGAAGCGGGTACAAAACGGCTCTCCTGTCTGGCTATAGCATAAATAAGTGCCTGACGCTCTTTAGGCATATGTTTCATCACATCACGGTATGGCATGGGGAAATAAGAATCTTCATAGTTACATGCTTTGGCTTTTAAGTAGGTATGTATGCCTATGGTCTCTTGCGACTTATAGCCATCTGCCAGATCGTCCAGGTCTGCACCGGCATACATCTTGTGTTTTATCTTTGCCCAGGCAATAGGATCTTTCGAGTCAAATCCGTAAATTTTACTTTTCCATATGGATTTTGTGATCGTTTTTGGGTACCTAGCATTGATCGTATCTGCAGCTATGAGCGTGTATATATTTACATTACAACTTTCACGCAGCAACTTGATGTAGTTGTCATTTTTTGTACTCAAATAGAGCCAAAAAAGAGATTTGTCTATGTCATATTGTTTTTCATAATGGTTACGTGCATTGGCAAAATGTCTTGATGCCTCTTTGGGCTTGTTCTGCTGCATCAAAGAGAGACCATGTTTAAAGCTTTTATGGGCAATGCTTCTTCTTTTCCAGTTCTTACTTGCACCATGAGGGACTTTTATCTTAGAAATTTTGGCATTCATTCCCGTTTTTTTTCTGTAGGCAGTACGGAGTTTTTTGTTCAGCCTGCTTGCCTGTTTTATGACTTTTTTGGCATCTTCCTTACTCGTAGACTTTTTGGAAAGAAAACGCCAAATATAATAGTCTTTTTCTATACTTGTAGGCATCTTAGAGATTGTCCAGTAGTTTAGAGTACGTGCTTCTGAAAAGGTAAAAAGAACGAGCGCTATAAGGGTGAAACGCAAATAAGACTTCATGTATCTATCCAAAAAGTATATTTCTTATAATGATATCGATAAACTGCAAACCAAAAATAATAATGAGTGGAGACAAGTCTATCCCGGACATCACAACAAAAGGCATCTTTTTGCGGATGAACGCAAAGACAGGTTCGGTTAAACGGTACAAGACCTGCACCACAGGGTTGTGCGGGTCAGGTCGTACAAAACTTAAAAATGATGCAATAATAATGATCCAAATATAAAGCACAGCGATGGTTCTAATGAGACCATAAAGTTCAACTATCATGAGGCAACCTCCAGTAGGTAAGATTTAATAAGCGGGTAGATTTCAGCGAGCTCAGGTCCCTGTGCTGCGCCGGTCAGTAAAAGTCTAAGGGGTGTGAAAAAATGTTCACCTTCCAGTTCAGACTTCTTCATAAGGTAGGTGACAAAGTCATCATATTTGTTTATCATCGGTGCCTCTGCTATAAGTTTTTGCAGTGTTTTCATCTCTTCTGCAAATTCACCTTTAAACACCTTGGGTGCAAATACAGGGCGTATTCTCAGTGCCAGTTCATTAATGGTACTTGCTTCTTGTAAATACAATTTGACCAACTTGCCTACATCTGCATCTGCAAACCCAAAGAGGGAAGAGAGTACTTTGTCATCAATCCTTTTCAGGTGTTCACGGTTGATAAAACGTAATTTCTCCAGGTCAAACTTCACTGCAGACTTTGACAGGTTCTCAAGTCTAAACCATTTTATGGCTTCGGGCAGTGTAAATATCTTT
Organism: Sulfurovum sp.; assembly: GCA_015661535.1. GTDB lineage: Bacteria > Campylobacterota > Campylobacteria > Campylobacterales > Sulfurovaceae > Sulfurovum. Next base: position 18,974 of record DQVY01000065.1, read on the forward strand.
TTGGGTGCTTTGGGATACCCCAAAAGTATAAGGTAGTTGATGATCGCATCAGGAACAAACCCTTCTTGGAACAGCCACTTTACCGTTGAGGCATCCTCTGCATGAGAGAGTTTGTCACCTGAATCATTTAAGAGCAGCGGCAAATGTGCATACGTAGTCTCTTCTACATAGCCAAGCTGTTGTTTGATGTGTATCTGTTTTGCGGTATTGAGACCTTGTTCCTCTTCACAAATAAGTGTTGTAATACCCGAAAGCATGTCATCACAGGCAGAAGCAAAATCAGGGCTAGGGGTGCCGTCTGCATACAAGATGATAAAAGAGTCCACTTCATCCGCAGAGGTACGCAACTCACCCTGTATAAGATCATTGATCACTATATCTTCAAGCGGTTTTTTAATACGTACAACAAAAGGTGTGCCACTCTCTTTTAACTTTGCATGTGCTGCTTTGTCAACATCAAAACATTTCCCCGAGTAGTGCACTGTCTCAAGCTCCTCTGGAGGACAGGTACAGACAAAAGCCTTGTCTTCTTCAAGCAGACGAATGGCCAGTGTCTGATGCATATGCAGATGTTCACTCTGATGAAACACACTCTCATGCGTCAAAGCAAACTTCTCCAAGATCTGCATGATCTCAGTGTCTTTTCCTTCTATTTTACGTGCTTTGTCTGTATCATCAATACGGATGAGAAAGCTCTCCTGATGCTGCTGCGAAACCAGGTAATTCAATATGGCAACACGTAGGCTGGCTATGTGCATATCTCCCGTAGGAGAGGCGGCAAATCTAAGCATGTATTTGACTCCAAAGGTTAAGGGCATTTCTAACAATAGGTGATACTCACAACACCTATAGCTTTTGTCTAGGCTAGGCACTCTTTAGCAGTCCTAGCATTAGCTAAGTCAAGAAAGAGTAACAACGCATAGGCGAAAGCTAGTAATGCCCTTGAGTTTATTAGAGTGTTATTATAGTGAGTTTAAATTATAGATGTTTTAAAACTGTCCCAAAGAGTCTCTGACCATATGTTATACCAAAATTTGACAAAAGTTATCAAATATGATAATAATTAGGGGTAAAGATATGTCTTGTAAATTAGTTTTTATAGTGAGAAAGTTGAAAAAGAGACGCTTGGGTTTCCACTTGGAATATTGGCTGATTTTTTACATATAATTGGAAATGATTGAAGAATTGAAACTGGATTTTGTCTGATCCAATAAAGGAACCTTTATGCTAACCATTTCAAACAATGTCTCTCTGGATGAGAGCGAAATGACCTTTGAAGCTATTCGTGCACAAGGGTCTGGCGGGCAGAAGGTCAATAAAACTTCTGTGGCGATACACCTTTGTTTTGACATCGAGGCTTCATCATTGCCGGATTTTTATAAAGAGAAACTGCTCGTACTCAAAGACAAACGCATTACCAAAGAGGGGATCATTGTCATAAAATCTCAACAGCACCGTAGTCAGGAGCAAAACAGGGCTGAGGCATTAAAGCGCTTGGCTGTGCTCATTAAAAGTGTGAATATAGTGCAAAAAAAACGTGTGCCGACCAAGCCGACAAAAGGTTCTGTCAATCGTCGCATTCAATCGAAGAAAAAACATGCCACCAAGAAACGTTTGCGAGGCAAAGTAAATACTGAGTAGGGCTACTCTAAGATGCGATAAGCACTAATTAGATAAAATACACCATATTATAAAAGGTTGCATAATAATGAGCGAGCACAAAGATTTTTTACGTACAATAGTTGAAGAGGACTTAAAGTCGGGTAAGTATAACGAGGTAGTGACACGATTTCCTCCGGAACCTAATGGTTTTCCCCATATTGGACATGCAAAATCTATTGCTATCAATTTTGGTATTGCAAAAGACTATAAGGGACACTGTAACCTTAGAATGGATGACACCAATCCCACCACAGAAGACACCAAATATGTTGAAGCGCTGAAAGAAGCCATAGAATGGCTTGGCTTTGAGTGGGAAGGTGAGGTACGTTTTACGTCTGATTACTTTCCTAAAATATATGATTACGCCATTGATCTCATTAAGATGGGTAAGGCCTATGTAGACAGTGTGAATGAAGAAGAGATGCGGGAACTACGCGGTACGGTGACAGAACCCGGAAGACGCAGTAAATATGCTGAACGGAGTATTGAAGAGAACCTTGACCTTTTTGAAAGAATGAAAAATGGCGAGTTTGAAGACGGCGCACATGTGTTAAGAGCCAAGATAGACATGTCCGCTGCCAATATGAAGATGAGAGATCCGCTTATGTACCGTATACGGCATGCGCATCACTTTAGAGCAGGGGATGCCTGGTCAATCTACCCTATGTATGACTTTGCACATTGTCTCTCTGACTATATAGAAGGTGTGACACACTCTATTTGTACCCTTGAGTTTGAAAACAACCGTGATATTTATGACTGGGTACTCGATACCTTAGGTCTTGAACCACCGCGTCCTTACCAACATGAGTTTGCACGACTTGGCATTAACTATACCGTCATGAGTAAAAGAAAGCTTTTGGAACTCGTTGAGGGTGGTCAGGTTTCTGGCTGGGATGACCCGCGTATGCCAACCATTGCCGGATATAAAAGAAGAGGGTATACCCCTGAGTCTATCATAAACTTCTGTGATCAGATAGGTATTGCCAAAGCAAACTCCATGGTCGATGTGGCACAGCTTGAATTTTGCATAAGAGATGACTTGAATACAAAAGTACCCCGTGTACTCTGTGTACTTGACCCCATTAAAGTGAACATTGAAAACTATGAAGGTTCGGAAGAGATAGAAGCACCTTATTACCCGCATGATGTACCAAAAGAGGGCTCACGAAAGATTCCTTTCTCCAAAGAGATCTATATTGAACGTGATGACTTTATGGAGAACCCTCCCAAGGGCTACTTCCGTCTGACACCTGAACAGTCAGTAAGACTGAGACATGCCTACATTATTACCTGTAAAGAGGTCATTAAAGATGATCAAGGCAACATTGTAGAGATCATTGCGACCTATCACCCTGACTCTAAAAGTGGTGAAGACAGCAGCGGTATCAAAGTGAAAAGTGCCATCCAATGGGTGAGTGCCTCTGAAGCCAAAAAAGTTGAGATACGCCTTTATGATAGACTCTTCAAAGAGGAAGCACCAGAAGGTGTGGAAGACATAAACCCCGACTCGCTAAAGATCATTCAAAATGCGCTTATAGAACCTGCTGTCATTACAGAAAAATGTGATGAGAGATATCAGTTTGAAAGACAGGGGTATTTTTATGCTGATCCGGTAGATTATACAGATGAAAGACCAGTGTTCAATAAAATTGTTGGGCTGAAAGACTCTTGGGGAAAAAAGTCAAAAGAGAAGAAAACAACAGGCAAAACTGAGGCTAAACCTCAAGAGAAAAAAGTACAAATAGACGGTGAAGTCGTACCGATGACAGAAGCTCAGGAAAAGCTCTTTACCAAATACACAGATGACCTTGGACTGAACAGTGAAGTTGCCAATACACTGGCACGTGATGACAAGTTGTCTTACTTTTATGCAGAGACCTTAGATGTGCTTCACAGCCCTGTAGCTTTAGCAAACATTGTAGCCAATGATGTTGCCAGAGAGTTAAAAACAAAACAGCTCGATGAACTTAGTTTTACCCCAACACAGATAGCTGCACTCATAAAAATGGTAGATGATGAGACCATCTCAAGTAAAATAGCTAAACAGGTCTTTGAAGAGATGCTCAAAACAGGTGAAAACCCAACAGATATCGTAGAAAGCAAAGGCCTCATACAGATAAGCGACCCGGCTGTGATCTTGCCTATCATTGAGGAAGTGATGGAAAAAAACCCGGACAATGTAGAGAAGTTCAGAGCAGGAAACACCAAACTGTTGGGCTTCTTTGTAGGGCAGGTATTAAAAGCCACAGGAGGCAAAGGGAACCCTTCTGTAGTCAATAAATTAGTGGCGCAGAAGTTACGATCGTAGATTCTTTTTGTATAGGATAAACCACTGAAACATTTTTGTTTTTTCGTTTATCTACAATCGTTACTGCCTCTGTAAGCTGGGTGATAAGCGTAATATTTTTTTGTATTTCACCGATAGATACACTATGTATCCTGTCTCCTTTTATATAAATAGTATTTCTTTGTCAAGGATCTTATCCAGAGTAATGATTCAGCGTAAACAACATGTCTTCATCTAGATCCATGTTGTTTTTCATCCAGTTGATGTAGCCGCTGTCTGCTTTACAGATCTCTGCTATTTCTCTGTCTTTGTATTTACCAAACTTGAAGGTTTTTAACAATACAGGAGTTTGTGTAAGCTCGGCAAGTTTTACCATAGGGTTTTGTCCAGGGTATTTGCTTTGGGTACGTTTGACTAGCTCCGACAAAAGAAGTTTCATCACCAAAACATCACCAATAGCATCGTGGGCTTTGATGGTCACACCCAGCTTTGCTGCTTCAGCACCCTCTGTTTTGTAAAGCTCTAAAGCATAACGCAGGTATTGGAGTGCATGAGAAGGCATTTCATCTATGAGGTGTTTGGCACAACGTAGGGTATCTATGAGCGTATAGCTGTTTTGAAACCCTTCTTTTTCTATCATGGTCAGATCAAAAGAGATGTTATGGGCTATGAGGTAGTTTTCTGCTGCATTGTACTCCTCTAACTTTTTTGTAAAGTTGAGTTCAGCATAAGAGGGTTGGTTCTTTATGACGTCGGGAGTAATGTTATGTATGGCCATGGCTTCAATGGTTATGGGTACTTCTGTAGAACAGAGCTCATCTATGACTTCTATATTGTCTTTTCCATGGACTATCATGGCACCTACCTGTATGATGCGGTCTTTTTCTCCTGCTCCAGTGGTCTCGGTGTCAAATAGTATGTATTTTGGCATGTATAGTCCTTAAAATGAATTGAAATAAATTAAAATATACTATCTAAATTCTGATATAATACATCTAATTTTAGATTTAGGATTTTATACAAATGTCAAAACATTTCACATCGGTCATCTCTTCAGGTTTTGGAAAATTCGCTTCCAAAGAATTTCCCTCTCCGATACAGCGTTTCATAAATGCTTCTTATGTCAAGTTAATGGGCTTGGATATGTCTGAGTTTAGAGAGCCAAAAAGCTACAAAACACTGAACAAACTTTTTACCAGAGCCTTTGAAAAAGAGCGAACATTACCGGAAGATCAAAATGCCTTAATATCAGGGGTAGATGCGCTCATTACTGATGCAGGGACCATAGTTGAGGGAAAAGCCTACCAGATCAAAGGGATGTCTTATGACATTGATACACTTTTTGGTGCACATCATGAAGGTTTGGCAGCCAAAATAGAAGGAGGGGAATTTATAAACTTCTATCTTTCCCCTAAAGACTACCACCGTTACCACAGCCCGATGAAGCTCAAAATACTCAGCCTTACACACATACCTGGCAAACTCTATCCTGTAAACTTTCCTTTGCTCCGTAACAAAAAAGACCTCTTTATAGAAAATGAACGCGTCGTAATGGAGTGTCAAGACGAAAAAAGACGTACACAGGTGCTTGTACTTGTTGGTGCACTCAATGTCGGTAAAATGGTAGTTACTTTTGAAGAGAAGATACGCACAAACTCCGACATACGTGAGCCGCAACACTATAGGTATGAGGATCTATGGCTGGAAAGAGGAGAAATGTTTGGTTGGTTTGAAATGGGATCTACTATTTTAACTTTTTCAGAAAAAGGAAGTATCTTCCCTGAGGTTGCCATTAACCAAAAGGTTAGTTTTTCCGA
>DQVY01000202.1 GCA_015661535.1 Sulfurovum sp.
AAGACTGTGTAAAATATTTACTGCAAAAGTTGAAAAGTATAAAGCAGCTCTGAGAGATGATGTTTTGGCAGCAGCCAGTCTGGCATCTTATGAGCATAGAGCCAATATTTTTTGTAAAAAAGCAAAAGAAGCAAAAAAAGAACTTTAATTTTACATATTTTACCCATCTGAAATTTTTATTAAACTAAATAGATAACTTAAAATAATATTAAAATATTTTACGTTATAATTAATTGAGTCAAAATAAAGAAATAAAAGGATTTAAAATGGGTATGTTAATGATTGCAATTGGAATAGGTTTTTTTGGTAGTATAATTATTTTTTTTATCGCTGAAGAGATGTCATTAAAAGATGCTGATTTTTCTGATATAAAAGATGTTTTTACCAAAGAACTAAATGTGAATGAGTTGTTTGGAAAATATGGGACGATAAAATATATGGCGATGTACATGATCGCTGTATTTGTCATTGGTGCTTTGGTTTCAACACAATTGCTTATACCAAATCATTTTTCGTTAGGATTTCTTATGGCATATGTCTTTCTACCATCAATGATAGGTTCACTTATTATTTTACTCATTAAATGGAGATTTCAACCGATACTTAAGCTTATCTCATCATTTATGTTCGGTGCGGGATATATAGGTGCATCAGCCTTTGCTGTGGCAGTTACACATCTTATGTCTACTTAGAATCTATATACTTTAAAAGGTGTCTCTATTTTTTTAGAGATACCCACCTCTTACGCTTATATTTTTCCTCATAACTTCTACCTTACGCTAAAAAGTTTCCTATTTATGGATGTATACAAAAAAGTTATGCTAAAATAGATTATATAATATATAGGGGGGATACAGTGAAGATAGCAGAAAAAAAAGCACTCAAACGAGAATCGATAATTCAGACTGCTTTACAACTTTTTTCTACCAATGGTTTTCATAAAACAACCATACCTGACATAGCAACAAAGTTACAAATGTCTGTAGGGAATTTGTATAATTATTTTTCATCTAAAGATATATTGGCACAAGAGATTATTAAATATACCTCAGAAGCCTTGGGTGAGAAGATACGTGTGGTTAATATGATGGATGTAAGTGCAGAAGAAAAAATACATAAAATAGTGACAGTATACTTTACTATGGCGCAAGATAAGCCTGAAATGATAGAGTATTTTTTACGTGTCTATCTCTCAAACAGAGAAGTGTTTAAAGATGGATGTGACGGGATGGTCTGTGTCTCTGGGTTTATTACAGAAATTATGATCTTCTTTGATGACTCTGTAAGTTCTGGCGAACTTCGTAACCAAGACTTCTTCTCTGCTTTTGGACTCTTTATGGGATACTTGGGCGGTATGGTCTTTCTCAAAGGAGAAGAGGTACTTCCCAAAGGTATAGAATTTTACATAGATGATATTTCACGTAACATTTACAACGCACTAAAGGCATAAGATGTTTATTACTCCAAAGCCTACACTGCTTTGGCTGCAAGCCATTACCTGTAATGGTAATACCCACTCCTTTTTAAACCATCCCGATCTCTTTTCCATTCTCTCACATTTTGAAATCGTACATCATCCTTCCCTTGAAAGTAGTTATACGATGGAAGATGTGATCAACGGTGAGGTACCTTGCGATGTGCTCATACTGGAAGGCTCCTTTATAGACGAAGGCTTCCTAAAAGCTGGTGTGGAGGTCTCCTCCCTTATTCATACCTATGCAACAAAAGCAAAACATATCATATCAGCAGGTACCTGTGCTACGTTTGGTGGTATATTTAAACAAAAAGACCCAGAAAATATTTCCGGTTTTTGTTTTGACCTAGAAGAGAAAACGTCTCGTTATGATACCTATGCTTCGAAACTCATCTCTTTACCTGGTTGTCCTATGCACCCCAAGTGGATGTCCTATGTCTTACTGATGCTTGCAGCCAATAAAAAGATAGCCATTGACAATCTGCACAGACCGGTTGAACTATATGGCTACACGGTACATACGGGTTGTACGCGCAATGAGTACTTTGAATGGAAAATAGACACCAAAAATTATGGGCTTAAAGAAGGCTGCCTTTTTTACGAACAAGGCTGCCAGGGACCATATACAAGAGGCTCTTGCAACAAGATACTCTGGAATGACATTAGTTCTAAAACCCGTGCAGGTACACCATGTTTTGGCTGTACAGAACCGACCTTTCCCAAAGCGTCACTTTTTCATACACAAACCAATATGGGGATCCCTGCCAAGATGCCTTTAGGGGTACCAAGACGTGCCTATCTGACATTGACAGGTGTGGTGAAAAGTTTTAAGATTAAACGTTTTACTACACGTTTACTGGAGTATGATGAATGAAGTCTGTAAAGATAAAACAACTCATAGAAAAAATAGAAGGTGAAGCTGAACTTGACTTTACTTTTAATGACGGTCTCATAGAAGATGTCAAGATAAATTTTGGTTTTTACAGGGGCATAGAAGAGATCCTTAGAGGGAAAGATGCACGAGATGCTTTGGTCATCACGCCTCGTGTTTGCGGCATTTGTAACCATGCCCATTTACTTGCTGCAGTAGATGCCATAGAAGATGGCTATAAAAAGGCAGGTCAAAATATAGTACTCTCTTCCAAGGCGAAGGATATTAGAGCGTTTACTTTGGCTTGTGAATTGATACAAAACCACATAAAATGGTTCTATATGACCATATTTCCACAACTTGAGGCGTATGTAGAAGTAAAAAGTGAGGTGAACTATGCCATGAAAGCGACCTACTTGGCCTCTACCATTACCAAAGCTTTGGCGATATTTGCCGGGCAGTGGCCACACTCTTCTTATGCTGTACCAGGAGGTGTAACCTGTGACCCTACACATTTGGATGTGATGCAGGCACAAAGTCTGGTAGACGAGAGTATTCGGTTTTTTGAACAGGTTATTACGGGCCTTTCTCTGGATGACTATCTTGGTATTGATTCGGTATCTTCTTTGGGTAAAATAGAAGGAGACTTTGGTAACTTACTGTATATGATGGGAAGCCACCATATGTCTGAAATAGGACAGAGTTATGATCGCTTTATTGTGTTTGGTGAGTGTGGCCTCTCTAAAGCTGGAAAATCAATCGTTACCAACGTATCTAATGTGGATGTACGCTATGTGAAGGAGGCCTTACAAGAGGGTACCGTAGCCAAAGCAGTCAGTTATAAAGAGAGGCTTTATGAAGTAGGACCTTTGGCACGTGGTATGGTAGCCAAAACACCTATTGTGAAGAGTTTACATAAACGTTATAAGGACTCTTTACTTACCCGTGTATTTGCACGTGTGCATGAAGTGGCATTGCTTTTAGACTATAGTAAAACACTGTTACAAAACCTAGAACTAGATGCGCCTTCCTGTACTCTGGAAAGGGGCACAGAGCTTAGTGATTTTGAGGGTACGGGTGTGGTTGAAGCAGCAAGAGGTTCACTCATCCATACCACGACTGTTAAAAATGGACTGATCACAAATTATGAGATCATCACACCTACACAGTGGAACTTGAGTCATGGGAATGAAAAGGAGCAAGGCATCGCTATAAAAGCGATGGTAGGCTCAAAAACGATGGAAGAAGCAACCTTTATTTTTCGTACCTTTGATGTCTGCTCTGTGTGTACAACACAGTAAAGGGCACCTTTTTATACTTCTTGCATTTTAGAAACAGAAAAATAGCTGTCCACAATTTTATAAAGAAAAAGAATAATACCGAATGAACCAATGACTACTGCTATTTCTCCCAAAGGAGGCATAAAAAATATGACATCTCTTACAGGTTCATACTCTGCATATTTTTCAAAGCCTACGCCAAACCTATCACTCATAGGGTAGGCATTTCCTCCATAGACAAACACCATTTTACCAATGTACGTTCCAATGATGATAAGTACCGAAGCCAAAATTTTATATCTATAATGAATAGACTCTTTAAAAAGGAGAATAAAAGGTATTGCTACAGCCATAGAAAGATAGAGATAAAAATAGAGCTTAAAATCACCAAATAAAATGATCTCAGCCCACTTTTTGTCTATGAAAAGATAAGCAGTGGCCTCATAGGCACCTAAAGCCATCACACCATAAAGAGTGATCTGTTGTATAAAAGACATGAGGTCTGCACATTTACTTTTATCAGTATTACGGTATGTTAGGTAAGTATAGAAGGTCATGACAGCCGCACTTGCAACAAAAGATGACACCATAAAGTAAAGGGTCAAGAAGGGGTAGGTTGTCCAAAGGTGTCTTGCTGAGTTCATGTCGAAAAGTTTTGCCTGTATGTAGAACTCTACAAACTCAACCAAAAGACTGACTATGAGTATCAGTACCGCGATCTTTTTTACCCAGGCATCTTTATGGCTCAAGATCAAATAGATCTCAAAAACAATAAGCGGTATATAGATCATATAGAGGGGCATCATAAGCCACATACCTGAGGTAAATTGAGGGGTAAGAAACATATGGTGAAGATGAAGTATATTTAGATCCATAAGAATGGTAAACAATCCGGCGATGATCATGGCAAGACCTAGTGTTAAAAAGCCTGCAGCGGTTTTTTTAATGAGTTTAATATCAAAGAGTTCTGCAAATGCCACGATAAAGATGATACCTGAACCTACATAGATCATATACATATAGTTTACAATGTAGAGTGACCAGGGGGCTTCTCGTTTTACTTCTCCTCCCTCGCCAAAAACAGCTGTTTTCATTGCTTCCGCAACTTCAGGGTTTCCTGGGAATAATCCTGCATCATGTGCTGTAGCAGACAGTAGATAATAACGTTCATAAAATACATCTGCTGCACCAATAAGTGCCAAAAACAAAAAAGCGTAGGCAATTAACATCGTTTTAGATGTCAAGAGTGCTTTGAGTGTTACAGGGTTGATTTTTATTCTTGCATGTTCTGCCATTGCGGTTTCCTTTTAGCTTTTGCCATTTCTATGATAGGTTTATAAGTATCCCATGTGTATATAGTTGTGCCTGCATCTACAGAGTTCATTGCAAAGTTCTTGTCATGCTCCGGAAGCATATAGAAGAGTTTTGGTACTGTACCTTCATCTTCTTTAAGCACATAGAATTTTCTCTTTTTAAGCATTTGGATGATCTCACTCTCTTCATCGTCAATATCACCAAAGAGTCTTACTTTAGTAGGACAGGTTGCCTGACAGGCTGT
>DQVY01000083.1 GCA_015661535.1 Sulfurovum sp.
GAATTTTCTATAAAATCTTCTACAAGCAGTTTTATAAGCCCTGCCACAAAACGGTGACGGTAGAGTTTTTCGCCTCTTTGCACACCTTCTCTTTGTACCATTTCATCTACCCTTAGACAGAGTGCATCTTGTAAGAGATCATCAAAGGTAATGAGCCCGTATTTGATACCGTCATCGATGTCATGAGAGGTGTAGGCTATCTCATCTGCATGGTCCACTACCATGGCTTCCAAGCTAGGGTGTTTCTCCAGGTCAAAGCGTCTGTCCAAGCCTTCTAAAAAAGGTTTTTTATAAGGGAACGAATGTTTGAGTACACCTTCAAGCGTAGCAAAAGTAAGGTTAAGTCCATCGAAGTTTTTATAGCGTTTTTCCAATTTTGTGAGTACCCTGAAAGACTGAAAATTATGTTCAAAACCCAAAGGTCTGCCATCTTCTCTTAAAAGTCTGTCGAGTTCATCGCCTCCTACATGTCCAAAAGGAGTATGTCCCAAGTCATGGGAAAGGGCAATCACTTCTGCCAGGGTTTCATTGAGTTCTAACATCCGTGAAAGCGTACGGGCGATTTGTGATACTTCCAAAGAGTGGGTAAGACGTGTACGGAAATAGTCTCCTTCATGGTTTAAAAAGACTTGCGTTTTATACTCCAGTCGTCTAAATGAACTACAATGAAGTACTCTGTCTCGGTCTCTTGCGTAGGGGTCTCTAAAATCTTCTTCAAAACTGAAAAAACGTTCATTGGGCTGCATCTTTGTCCTTCATACTCAATAATTACTGATCTTGTAGGATGTGCTTTTTAAGCCCACCAATATATAAAGTTCAATTTATAATCATCATATTTGTTGTGAATGTATGGTTTTTGGAAGGTGGCACAAGTGCGCCACCCTACAACAGCCAATATCGACATTCGTGTTCCCTCTAAAGAGAATTATCTATTTTATATGGCTATAATTATATCTAAATTATGAGGGAGTGCTCTGATGGAAAAAATAACCATGTACCATATAGAATATGAAAAACCAAAAGTAACACTGTTGCAAGAGTCTGGACTCGGGGTTGCAGAGATCGCTGCAAGAACCTGTTATGACTCTTTTGACAACTCTGAAAATGAATGTGTCAAAACGGCTATGGAACATTTGGACACCGATGCCATTAACAACATAGAAGACTCTGACCTGCTTGCAAACCTTGCATGGGTACATCATCACCACTCCATCATAGAACATGCGAGTCTTAGTTTTTTGGTGCAGGGGACAAGCAGGGGGGTACTGCAGGAACATGCACGCCACAGACTTCAAGCCATCTCGGTACGCTCGACACGGTATACCATGTCTTCAGTGATCAATGCCTTTGTTGCCTCTCTTGAAAGTGAAGATGCTTTTGCTTTCTTTTTAGAAAAAGTACTTGCCCTGAACCTTTTTGTGGTGATAGATAAAAGCTATCTTGCCATCGAGATAAAAGCTATGTATGACAAACTGCAATTCCAATACCAAAAAGACAGTGACTTTCTGACCAATGCCATAGCCAAATCGTCTTTACCGCTTATAGAAGAGTGTAAAGGAGACAGTCAAACACTTTTTGAAGCCTTTCAAATGGGTAAGAAAAAAAGAAATGTAGGAGATGGCTTTAAACACATTGTCTCAGACAACTGGAAAGTAGATATGGTCGTTACCTTTAATATACGTTCCCTCAAAAACTATTTTGACCTACGTGATTCAGGTGCTGCATGGTTCCAAATACAGTGGCTGGCACAGGCGATGAAAGAGGTCACACCCCCAAAATATTTAAAACTTATAGATAAAAAATATAAAGATTTATGAAAAATATAATTACATATTATTTATCATGTTGAGATTTTTATCCCTTGAAATTTGATATTTTTTAATAAATTAACAGTAATTTAACACAATAACTTGACATTAACAAAACATTGATGTTATACTAGTCGTACAAATTAAACACAAGGATATAAAATGAAAAAATTTAATCTTTCATTAGTAGCAGTTTTAGCAATGAGTACATTCGTAATAGCGGGTGGAGATATAGCGCCAGTAGAGCCTGTAATCGAAGAGCCGATTGTTGAGACAGTATCAGACGCAGGTTTCTATCTTGGTCTTGGTTATGGTTGGACAAGTTTAGAAACAACTGACAATAATTTTAATCCAAGTATTACAGATAGTGCAAAGATGGGTTCAATCATGATTGATGCTGGATACAAATTCAACCAATACATTGCTGTAGAAGGTAGATACTGGTTTGGTCTTGGTGATTCAAATGCACTTGGTTGGACAGGTGGAGTTCCAGGTGACGTAACTGTTGATTCATGGGGTATCTATGTTAAACCAATGTACCCAGTAACAGATGCTTTTGATATCTATGCATTACTTGGTTATGGTGGAAGTGATATTACTATCGATAACGTATCTGGTAGAAACTTTGAAGCTGATGGTTTTTCATGGGGTCTAGGTGCAGCTTATGATGTAACAGAAAATGTAAGTGTATTTCTTGACTATACAGAGGTTATCAACAATGATGATATAAAATTTGGTGGATTACCAACAAATATTGACTTTAGTACAGATGTAGTTACATTTGGTGTAAACTACAAGTTCTAAAAACCTCTCTACCAAGCCTTTTGGCTTGGTAGAAGCTTATCCACTCTCTTTTTATCCTCTTATATATTACACCTCTCAATCTTTATCTATTTTAACTATAATATCTCTTTAAAACATTTTTACTTTTTTGGAGCATTTTTTGCGTAGTATTTCCCTTTTTATCTTTTTCTTTATCATCCATCTTTCACTTCAAGCGCAGCCTCTCACTATGGATAGCATTGCTGCAAATATCCAAAGAACCCTGCCTACCCATCTTAAAGGTAAAAACAAAGCCATCGTACAAAACCTTTATGCTAAAACCGGCAACAAACCGTTATGGATTGGCAAAGGTAATAAGAAGAAAATGTCACAGCTCATACAGGCACTGGGTGACCCTCTTTTTAACTATAAGAATAAAGGCTTTGACCAGAAATCCATTAAACGTCTTTTGTTTATGCTTGACAACAACGACATCTCTGCAAGGAAACAGGCAGCCGTCTATGCAAGACTCGATCTTGTGCTAAGTAA
>DQVY01000238.1 GCA_015661535.1 Sulfurovum sp.
AGCTGTTTAAAGGTATGAAACAGATACTCGATGAAGAAGAAGACAACCGTTCTACCTTTGGCTACTGTGCAGGAGAAGGTATGGGAGAACATACCTTTAAGCTCTTCATGGGAGATATGATAGGTACAACCAACTTCGTGAACCACTCTTCCATCTGTCTTAAAACAACCACTGCCGGCTATGCCCTCACCTTGGGTGCTTATGGTAAAGCTGACATGGACAATGCCTCTTATGTCATTATGGCAGGGGCAAACAGAGCTGAAGCTATTTTAACCCCTGACACGATGGACATGTTCAAACGTACCCGTGGCCGCGGGTTAAAACTCATTGTACTTGATCCACGCTATACAAACACAGCCGTACATGCCGATAAATGGTTAGGGATTAAAGTAGGTACTGATCTTGCTTTTGTACTGGCACTTACTTATGTTGTTTTAAAAGAAACCCTTTACAATAAATCTTTTGTTGAAAAGAACATGAATCATTTTGAAGAGTACAAAGCACATATTTTAAGCAATAACTATACGCCGGAGTGGGCAGAGAAGATCACAGGGATCGATGCACATACTATCACTACCATTGCTAGGGATTTTATGGCACATGCACCAAAAGCCATCTATTATCAGGGCAGAAGAACCGCATGGAGTCTGCAAGACTTTCAATTAAGACGTGCACAAGCCATTTTCTCTGCTTTAGGTGGAGGTATAGATGTCAAAGGGGGCATTGTCTTTGGTAAAAAGCTTCCTCTTGGAGACCATATCGTAGATGTACCGCTTTACAGCAATGTCAAACAGCGTATAGACAAAAAAGAGGCCACATTCATTGGTCCAAACGGTACATGGATAGGCTTTAGAAACATGATCGCAGAAAAACGTACACCCTATCCTCTGCGTGCACTCTTTTCTTACAAACAAAACCCTATGCAAGCCATACCAAACATAGCAAAATCACGTAAAATGTTTGAAAACCTGGACCTGGTTGTTACCATCGATACCATGCCAAGTGATACCTGTATGATGTCCGATGTGGTCCTGCCCGAATGTACCTACCTTGAACGTGAAGACCCTGTGAAATCTTTTGCCGGTGTTGAGCCTGCGATCATTTTAAGGAACAAGGTTATAGATCCTATGTATGAGACCAAGTCACTTTTTGACATGCTTAAAGGATTGTCTGCCAAGATCGAAAAGCCTCTTTTTGAAATTTCTGCTAAATATGACGAAGAGCTTAAAACAGCTTTGGAAGAAGATGGTTTTGAAGAGACTTTTGAAGACAACAACTTTAAACTCTCTCTGGCTTTTGAAGAGAGTCAAGAACAGATCAACAAAGAACGTGTGATAGATGAATACGGAGAAGAAGCCTACAAGACACTCAAAGAAAAAGGTGTCTTTTACCCACATATGGATACCTACTTCAAACAACTCTCAGCTAATGAGTTCCAGTACTACCCTGAAGATAAGAAATACTACACCTCTCCTGGTGGTGAAAAACTGGATGCACAGGATACTTGTATCGACGAAAAAGAGATGGCTTCACTAAAGAAAAACCTCGGTACCAAATCGGGAAAAGTAGAATGTTACCTTGACACCATGGCAAAAAATGGACAAGATCCTATGCCTACATGGAGAGACAATCTTTATAAAGAAGCACCTAAGGGTAAATTCAAATTTATCACCGGTCGTCATGCACAACAGACACAAAACTCTACCGCAAACAACATTATGCTTTTAGATGTCATGCGTGAAAATTATGTGTGGATAAACAAAGAACAGGCAGAAGAACGAGGCATAAAATATGGGGACATTGTTGAAATAACCTCTTCCATTGGAAGGGTCTACATTAAAGCCTACCCTACCATAAAGATCATCAAAGATGTCATCTTTTATGTACATGGTTTTGGGCAAGAGTCTACAGGACTCACTTACGGATATAGAAATGGTGCCAGTGACAATATGATCATTGAAGATACCATAGAAACCGTGTTTGGCTCAGCAGCCATGCATGAAACATTAGTAGAAATAAAAAAGGTCGGATAATGAATTTTGCCATGACATTGGACTATCAGAGTTGCATAGACTGCAAAGCCTGTGAAGTCGCGTGTAAAGAAGAAAACGGAGTACAACTTGGTGCTGATAAACAGCGTATATGGGTTTCCCAATCAGAAAAAAGTATTTTTGGAGAGCCTTTCGTTTCCCTGCACCCCTCACAGTGTAACCACTGTCAAGATGCACCTTGTGTAGATGTCTGCCCTACAGGCTCAAGTTACTTTGCCCTGGGAGGCATAGTAATGACCAACAAAGATACATGTATTTTATGTAAAGGATGTATGGAAGCCTGCCCTTATGATGCGCGTTTTGTAGATGACACCCATGTGGCCGTTGA
>DQVY01000148.1 GCA_015661535.1 Sulfurovum sp.
ATTTGGTCGTTTTCGCCTAGTACTTTGACGATCTCACTCTCTACGAGTCCGAGACTTACCATCTCTCCTGCTACTTTGGCAAAACGGCTGTAGCGGTCTACGATGGTGAGGAAACCATCTTCATCTAAACGTCCTTTGTCTTCTGTGACGTACCAGCGAATACCGTCTATCTCTTTTATGACCGAAGCTGTTTTCTCAGGGTCACCGATGTAGCCTTTCATGATCTGTGTACCCCCGATGAGTATCATGCCTTCTTCACCTGTGGCAAGTGTTTCAAAACTTTCAGGGTCGACGATGCGGAAAGAAGAACCAGGCAGAGGAAGACCGACTGTACCTATCTTCTGACCTATTTGCGGTTTCCATGTGTCAAGCATGAGAACATCGGGCATATTGCCTGAAGCAACAGGAGTGGTCTCTGTGGCACCATACCCTTCGTAAATGTCATGTCCAAACTTCTTTTTAAAGGCATCACGTATCTCAAGAGGCAGTTTTTCTGCACCGGCTACTACCATACGCAAGTCTTTGAACATAAGAGGAATGAGTTTACGGTTTCTTGTGTAGAGCCTAAAGAATGTGGCAGTAGCCAAAAGAATGGTAGCTTCGTATTTTGCAGCTATTTTTCCTATGCCCAAGCCATCGGTAGGGTCAGGATGAGAAGCCACAGGGATACCTTCTATAAGAGGTAAGAGTGTGGTAACGGTTAAACCAAAAGAGTGGAATATAGGCAGGGTACCGAGCATAACATCATCATCTGTAGGGTTGAGCAGGGTAGTGGTCTGTTTGATGTTTCCCATAATGTTTTGATGGCTTAACTCTATGCCTTTTGGTGTGCCTTCGCTACCGCTTGAAAAGAGAATGGCAGCCGTATCATCTTTATGGCTTTTTTTAATGAAGAGTAGACTAAGCAGGGAAGCCGGTAGTACTTTGACCAAGAACATGGTAAACACCACTTTCACTTTACTCATACTCTCTTTTACATCTTCAAGGTAGGTTACTTCTACATTTTGAAGTACAGGTTCCATGTCGAAGCCTTTGGCTTTGAGTTTGGTGATAAACTTTTTGGAAGCAACAATTTTACTAATGTTTGCAATTTTTAGGGCATGAAGCAGACTCTCTTCCCCTGAAGAGTAGTTGAGGTTTACCACCGTTTTCCCTAAAGAGAGCACTGCCATATTACCCATGGAGCCTCCTACTGAGGTTGGCAAGAGAAGACCTATATTTTGGCTTCCTTTTAACTTTGCTTTGAGGAGTGAGGCCATCATCAGCGTTGCGGTGATGAACTTGTTCCCACTCACTTCAACACCTGTAGAGTCAGCCATACAAAGTCTTGATCCTACACCTTTGGCACTGTGTATCCATGCTTTTTGTAAAGAAGGTAAAGCTTGTGCATATTTCTCCCAACTGTGTACAGAGAGGTCAAATACCGCTTTTTTTACCTCTGCTGCATTGGAGTGTATGTCTATAGACATACCAAAACTGACAGAGATGTCTTTATTTTTGTTGCGTTTCATCTTTTTGGAAGCGTAGGAGAAGTTGTCTTCCCATAAGCCTCTGAGGTAAAAAGGTACGATGACTGCATCGCTCACTTCTCTTGTGGCTATTTCAAAGCCTCGTTGGAATGTCCCTAGTTGACCATTACGTGAAAGATGACCTTCTGGAAAAAGCGCAACAGTCTCTCCACGGTTGAGTGCTTCTGTGACTTTAAGCAGGGCTGTTTTACTACCTCTGCTGGAGATGGGTATGACCCCAAAGAAGTTTAAAAATGGTTTTAAGTACCATTTGTCATAGTAAGAACGCTCCATCACAAAACGTATCTGCCCAGGGTAGGCCATTTGTAACATTGCCCAGTCTAAGAATGAGATGTGGTTTCCCAAAAGAAGGATACCTTTGTCCGCTTTAATGTTTTTGAGACCATCTACGTGCAAAGTGTATTTGAACCCAATGAGCATACGTACAAGATAACGAATGAGTGACTGTGGCAGTTTAATGAAGGTATATCCCATACCAATGAAGGCTACTGTTGCGATGATGTAAAAGAGTCCTGTAGCACCCAGGTCAAAGTAGCCAAAGAGTGCAGTGAGTACCAAAAAGAGAAACATACTTACATTTTGCATGAAGTTGTTTCCTGCCAGTATTTTCCCTAAAATTTTACTTGGTGTGGCAAACTGTATCATGGCATTGAGGGGTACCATGAAGAGACCTGCGGAAAACCCAAAA